>JAHEIG010000029.1 GCA_024639515.1 Rhodobiaceae bacterium
TATTGAGAAACTCAAGTCACGCATCGGTAAAATGACCGACAGCGAAGTGCATTTGAACATTGTTGAAGTGCGTAAGCCTGAGATTGATGCGCAGCTTGTTGCTGAAAGCATTGCCCAGCAGCTTGAGCGTCGCGTCGGTTTCCGTCGTGCGATGAAGCGGGCAGTTCAATCTGCCATGCGTCTAGGTGCTCTCGGTATTCGTATCAATTGCGGCGGTCGTTTGGGCGGTGCTGAAATTGCCCGTACCGAATGGTACCGCGAAGGCCGTGTGCCACTTCATACACTGCGCGCCGACATTGATTACGGTGTTGCCGAAGCAATGACCGCTTACGGTATTTGCGGTGTGAAAATCTTTATCTTTAAAGGCGAAATCATGGAACATGATCCAATGGCTCGTGATCGTCGCCTAGAGCAGGGTGAGGCGAACCGCCAACAACAACGCCCAGCAGCGGGGAAGTAAGCCATGTTGCAACCAAAACGTACTAAATTCCGTAAGGCCCATAAAGGCCGGATCCACGGTAATGCCAAAGGCGGCACGACCCTGAATTTCGGTTCATACGGTCTGAAAGCCACGTCACCTGAGCGGGTGACAGCGCGCCAAATTGAGGCCGCCCGTCGTGTGATTACCCGTCACATGAAACGTGCCGGTCGTGTCTGGATCCGTGTGTTCCCAGATGTGCCAGTCTCGAAAAAGCCAACCGAAGTTCGGATGGGTAAAGGTAAAGGGTCGCCTGAATATTGGGCCTGCCGTGTAAAACCTGGCCGGATCATGTTCGAAGTCGACGGTGTGCCAAGTGATGTTGCCCACCAAGCTTTGGAATTAGCATCAGCTAAATTGCCTGTGTCGACACGCATTGTGTCACGTCCTGGCGAGCAGTAAGGCGGTAGGATTATGAAGATTTTTGAAATCAACGATTTGACAGCTGATCAACTGGCCGACGAGCTGGTAAAGCTGAAAAAAGAGCAGCTCAACCTGCGCTTCCAGCAAGCGTCTGGTCAGCTTGAGAATTCCTCACGGATTAAAACAATCCGTCAAACCATTGCGCGTATCAAAACAGTGCAGCGTGCAACGGCTCAGCAGGCCGGTTAGGGGTAAATAGATATGCCAAAACGTATTTTGCAAGGCACGGTTGTGAGCGACAAGGGAGACAAGACAGTTGTTGTCAATGTCGAGCGTCGTCTCTCAGACCCTGTGATGAAAAAGACAGTCCGTAAATCGAAGCGTTATCACGCGCACGATGCGACGAATGAACGTAAGGTCGGCGATAAAGTTACCATTCAGGAATGCCGTCCTATTTCTAAATTGAAGAGCTGGGAAGTTATTTCCAGCACTGGCGAGTAAGAGGTCCCGTTATGATTCAGATGCAAACCAATCTGGATGTTGCCGATAATTCAGGCGCACGCCGGGTGCAGTGCATCAAAGTTCTTGGTGGGTCCAAGCGGAAAACAGCTTCAGTTGGCGACACGATTGTTGTCAGCGTCAAAGAAGCCATCCCGCGCGGACGCGTTAAGAAAGGTGATGTGATGAAAGCTGTGATTGTTCGCACAGCCAAGGAAATCCGTCGTGCTGACGGCAGTGTTATCCGCTTCGACCGCAATGCAGCGGTTTTGGTGAACACAGCAGGCGAGCCGATCGGTACCCGTATCTTTGGCCCTGTGACGCGCGAACTGCGTAATGCAAATCACATGAAAATCGTGTCTTTGGCACCGGAGGTGTTGTAATGGCGGTGAAATTGAAAATTAAAAAGGGCGATAAAGTCCTCGTGATCGCTGGTCGCGACAAAGGAAAATCAGGCGAAGTTCTGGCTGTTTTCCCAACCGAGAACCGCGCCATGGTTCAAGGCGTTAATATGGTCCGTCGTCACACGCGCCAAAGCGCGCAAAGCGAAGGCGGCATCATTAGTCGCGAAGCAAAAATCCACCTGTCCAACCTGGCCTTGGCTGATCCAAAAGACGGCAAAGCAACCCGTGTTGGTTACAAAATCAATGATGATGGCTCCAAGTCACGCATTGCCAAACGTTCGGGGGAAGTCATCGATGGCTGAAGCACAAAGCTATACTCCACGCATGAAGACGCTGTATTTGGAAACAGTGCGAAATCAAATGCAGGAAAAATTTAACTACGGCAACACCATGCAAGTGCCGGCGCTTGAAAAAGTCGTCCTCAATATGGGTGTTGGTGAAACCACGCAAGACACTAAGAAGATCAACTCAGCTTTTGAAGATCTTCAGGCGATTGCAGGTCAGCGTCCAGTGATTACCCGCGCCCGCACATCAATTGCTGGTTTCAAGGTTCGTGAAGACATGCCGCTCGGCGTTAAAGTGACGCTTCGTGGCGCGCGTATGTATGAGTTTATTGACCGTCTGGTGACAGTTGCTCTACCGCGTGTGCGCGACTTCCGGGGTCTCAATGCGAAAAGTTTCGACGGCAATGGCAATTTCGCCATGGGTCTGAAGGAACATATCGTATTCCCTGAAATCAATTATGACAAAGTTGACACTATCTGGGGCATGGACATTATCGTCTGCACCTCAGCGACTGAAGATGATCAAGCTCGTGAATTACTTCGCGGCTTTAACTTTCCGTTCAACGATTAGAGCGGAGGAGTAGAAAATGGCTAAAAAGAGTTCTATTGAACGCAATAACAAGCGCAAGCGTCTGGCAGATAAGTTTGCTGACAAGCGGGCAGCACTTTTGGCAATCGCCAATGATAAGTCGCTGTCAAACGAAGAGCGTTTCAAAGCGCGCTTGAAACTGTCTGAATTGCCACGCAATTCGTCAAAGCACCGTGTCCGCAATCGTTGCGGCGTGAGTGGTCGTCCGCGCGGTTATTACCGTAAGTTGAACATGTCTCGTATTGCCCTGCGTGAACTGGCCTCTAAAGGTCTGATCCCGGGCATGATCAAGTCAAGCTGGTAGGAGTTAGATATGAACGATCCTCTAGGCGATATGCTCACCCGTATTCGTAATGCACAAATGCGTGGTAAATCATCGGTTGTCAGCCCAGCTTCAAAGCTGCGCGTCTGGGTTCTCGATGTGTTGAAAGATGAAGGCTATATTCGTGGCTATTCCGAAAGCAAGCTGGACAATGGTTCTGGCGAGCTGGAAATCGAGCTGAAATATTACGAAGGTCAACCGGTTATTCAAGAAATCCAGCGGGTTTCTAAGCCAGGCCGTCGGGTTTACTCATCAGTTAAAACCATGCCGGTTATTAGTAACGGTCTTGGCATTGCCATCATCTCTACCCCAAAGGGTGTGATGTCTGATAATGCCGCCCGTGACAATAATGTGGGTGGGGAAATTCTGTGCCGCGTCTTTTAGGGGCGGACTGAAAAGGATAGAAAAATGTCTCGTATTGGCAAAAAAATTGTGAATGTCCCTGATGGCGTTGATGTAAACCTCAATGGTCAGCAGGTCGCGGTGAAAGGCCCGAAGGGTGAGTTGTCAGCAACTCTGTCCGATCTGGTCACCGTGGCAAAGGATGATGATGGTGTGTCTGTAAAGCCAGTGGATAGCTCGCAATCTGCGCGTAGCTTCTGGGGTTTGAGCCGCTCATTGGTCGAAAACCTGGTGGTTGGTGTGTCGCAAGGCTTCAGCCGCAAACTGATTTTGCAGGGTGTCGGTTACCGTGCTCAAGTTCAGGGTCAGACCTTGAAATTGGCGCTTGGCTTTAGCCACGACATCGACTTCCCGCTGCCGCAAGGCATCAGCGTTGAGTGCCCATCACAAACCGAAATCATTGTGTCGGGTATTGATAAGCAGCAGGTTGGACAAGTCGCGTCGAAAATTCGCTCATACCGTCCACCAGAGCCTTATAAAGGCAAGGGTGTTCGTTACGAAGACGAGTATGTGTTCCGCAAAGAAGGCAAGAAGAAGTAGGATTGATCATGGGTAATAAACTATCAACTGATATGCGTCGTAAGCAGCGGGTTCGTCGCCAGCTTCGCAAAATCGCAAATGGTCGGCCGCGTCTGTCGGTTTTCCGTTCTTCAAAGCACATTTATGCGCAAGTCATCGACGACAGCGCGGGCCGCACATTGGCTTCTGCTTCGTCGAAAGATAAAGATTTCGGTGGCAAGTCAGGTGGCAACATTGATGCGGCCACAGCAATCGGTGCCGAAATTGCAAAACGCGCCAAGAAAGCCGGCGTTGAAACAGTCGTGTTTGATCGCGGCGGCTATATTTATCATGGGCGTGTTAAGGCATTGGCCGAAGCAGCGCGCGAAGCTGGTCTCAGCTTCTAAGCTGGTTTAAAGGAGAAACACCGTGGCAAGAAATGAAAAACGTGACAATCGCGAAGAACGTGAAAGCGAATTCGTCGACCGTCTGGTCCATATTAACCGTGTCGCCAAAGTTGTGAAGGGTGGCCGCCGTTTCGGTTTCGCTGCTCTCGTCGTGATTGGTGATCAGCGTGGTCGTGTTGGCTTTGGTCATGGCAAGGCGCGCGAGGTGCCTGAGGCTATCCGTAAGGCAACTGAAAGCGCTAAACGCAAAATGATTCGTGTGCCGCTTCGTGAAGGCCGGACCTTGCACCACGATATTGCCGGTCGTCATGGCGCCGGTCGTGTGCAGCTGCGCGCAGCACCTCCCGGAACTGGTATTATTGCTGGTGGCCCGATGCGTGCTGTTTTCGAAGTCTTGGGTATGCAGGATGTGGTGGCCAAATCTGTTGGTTCATCAAACCCCTACAACATGATCCACGCGACTTTCGATGCGCTTCTCAAGCAAGGTAGCCCGCGCTCTGTTGCGGCTCGCCGTGGCAAAAAAGTTAGTGATCTGGTGGCCCGTCGTCGTGACGAAGCCCAAGATGACAGTGCTGACGCTGAAACAGCGAATTAGGAGAGGCGATCATGGCAAAAGCAAAAACCATTATTGTTGAGCAGATGAAAAGCCCGATTGGTCGTCCTGGTGACCAACGCGCCACTTTGGTCGGTCTTGGTCTGAACAAACGCGGTCGTCGCAAAGAGCTGGTCGATACACCAGCAGTTCGCGGCATGATTAATAAAGTTGCGCACTTGGTGCGGGTGGTCGACGCCAAGTAAGGCGGCGACACGATTTGGAGAGAGCAGTTATGAAACTGAATGAGCTTCGTGATAATGAGGGTGCCCGCAAAGGCCGCATGCGTGTCGGTCGTGGTACGTCCTCTGGTAAAGGCAAAACAGCTGGCCGTGGTGTGAAAGGTCAAACATCACGTTCGGGTGTCGCGATTAAAGGTTTTGAGGGCGGCCAAATGCCGATCCACATGCGCTTGCCAAAGCGTGGCTTTAACGTGCCAAACCCAACCAAATTAAATGCCGTCAACCTCGGGCAACTACAGTTCGCTGTTGAGGCCGGAAAAATCGCCAAAGGCGCGACGATTACCGCTGATAGTCTTGTTGAAGCTGGTGTTCTGCGCCGCGCTAAAGACGGTGTGCGTATCCTGGCCAAAGGTGAGTTGAAAGAAAAACTCGACTTTGAAGTAGCCGGTGTGTCGAAAGCCGCTCAAGAAGCGATTGAAAAGCTGGGTGGCAAAATTGCTATCTTGGCAAAACCTGCACCTGCTGCCGAACCAGCCGCAGACGACGCGTAACCACCTCAAAAGGGGATTAGGATGGCATCAGCCGCCGAACAGCTCGCAGCCAATATGAGCCTGTCTGCCTTTAGAACGGCAGACGAGTTGAAAAAGCGCATCTGGTTTACGCTGGCGGCGCTGTTGGTCTATCGTTTGGGGACCTATATCCCGTTGCCGGGCATTGACCCGCAAGCCTTGCAGGCTGTGTTCAGCCAACAGCAAAACGGCATTGTTGGCATGTTCAACATGTTTGCCGGTGGTGCGGTTGGCCGGATGGCGATTTTCGCGCTTAACATCATGCCCTATATTACCGCATCGATTGTTATTCAGTTGCTGACGTCAGTTGTACCGCGTCTTGAGCAGTTGAAAAAAGAGGGCGAAACCGGCCGCAAAACCATCAACCAATACACACGTTACGGCACTGTGCTGCTGGCAACTGTGCAAGGCTACGGCATCGCTGTGGGTCTTGAAGGGGCTGAGGGGGTGGTTGTTGACCCCGGCGTGTTCTTCCGCGTCAGCGCGGTTATCACTTTGGTTGGCGGTACCGTCTTCCTGATGTGGTTGGGCGAGCAAATTACTGCGCGTGGCGTGGGTAATGGTATTTCGCTGATTATTTTCGCCGGTATCGTGGCCGAGCTACCAAGCGCGCTGGCTGGTACCTTGGAACTGGGACGCCAAGGCGTTCTGTCAACTTTCATCATCTTGGCCCTGATGGTCATGGTGGTGGCGGTTATTGCTTTCATCGTCTTTATGGAGCGCGCGCAACGTCGTTTGCTGGTGCAGTATCCAAAACGTCAGATGGGCAATAAAATGACCTCGGGCGATAGCCCGCACCTGCCGTTGAAACTCAACACCGCAGGTGTGATTCCGCCAATCTTTGCCTCATCGCTGCTGCTGATGCCGGTGACTTTGGCGAATTTCTCATCTGGTGAGAATGACATGCTGGCCTCGCTGGCCGCCCTTTTGGGGCGCGGTCAGCCAGCCTATATGGCGATGTACGCGGCAGCGATTATTTTCTTCTGCTTCTTCTACACCTCGATTGTGTTTAACCCGAATGACACCGCAGATAATCTGAAGCGTCAGGGTGGGTTTATTCCCGGTATTCGCCCCGGCCCGCGCACAGCTGAGTTTATTGATCGCGTATTGACCCGTTTGACGGTTGTCGGTGCGCTGTATTTGACCTTGGTCTGCTTGCTGCCAGAATTTTTGATAAACGCTTATAATGTGCCGTTCTATTTCGGCGGCACCTCGTTGCTGATTGTGGTCAATGTGACCATGGACACAGTTGGGCAGGTGCAAGGCCATTTGTTCGCCCACCAATATGAAGGCTTGATTAAAAAATCCAAGCTCGGGGGCAAGCGTAGATGAAACTGATTTTTCTTGGCCCCCCAGGTGCCGGCAAAGGCACACAGGCACAACGGATTGAGGAAACTTTCTCAATTCCGCAATTGTCGACCGGCGATATGTTGCGCGCAGCGGTAGCTGCCGAAACCGCTGTCGGCCTGCAAGCCAAAGATATTATGGCACGCGGTGATTTGGTGCCAGATGAAGTGGTGGTTGGCATCATTTCAGATCGCATCGAGCAAGACGATTGCGCCAATGGGTTTATCCTTGATGGTTTCCCGCGCAATGTCGCGCAAGCCGAGGCGCTTGATGTGATGTTGTCGGAAAAAAGCATCAGCCTTGATGCGGTGATTGAGCTGGCGGTGGATCCGGAAGTTCTCATCGGACGGATTTTGAAGCGGGCCGAAGAAAGCGTCGACGGCCCACGCCAAGATGATACGGAAGAAGCCTTGCAACACCGGTTGCAGGTTTATGAGAAGCAGACAGCACCGGTAGCTGATTTTTATGCCGGAAAAGGAATTCTGCGAACGCTAGATGGTATGCAGGAAATGGATGAGGTAACGGCGCAAATTAAAGCGGCGTTGCAGGAGATTTAACGGACGGTTTTCAAGCCTTTGCAGTTGACTAGCGGGTCGAATTACATATAATCCGCGCTTCTGACGGTCGATTGCTAAATTGTAGGAAACCCGCCAAAAATGAAGGCTTTGAAAGCATTTTCAGGGTCTGTCGTATCACCGCATCGCGGTGCAAAGGAGAAGTAAGTGGCTCGTATAGCTGGTGTAAACATTCCAACGGGTAAGCGCGTTGTTATCGCGTTGACTTATATTCATGGTATTGGTGATACCAAAGCCCATGAAATTTGCGAAAAAGTAGGCATTCCTCTGGAGCGCCGCGTGAATGAATTGAGCGACGCTGAAGTGATTCAGATCCGTGAAAGCATTGACGCTGATTACATCGTCGAGGGCGACCTTCGCCGTGAAAATTCAATGAATATCAAGCGCTTGCTTGATATGGGTATTTACCGTGGCCTGCGCCACCGTCGTAATTTGCCAGTTCGGGGCCAGCGTACGCACACCAATGCGCGTACCCGCAAAGGTCCGGCAAAGTCGATTGCTGGTAAGAAGAAATAACGCGACTAGGATAGGATAGAAAAATGGCCGCTGAAAAAACCCGGGTTCGTCGTCGCGAGCGTAAAAACATCTCTTCAGGTGTGGCGCATGTTAACTCGACCTTTAACAACACTTTGATCACTATTTCCGATGCCCAAGGCAACGCACTTAGCTGGTCATCTGCTGGCACAATGGGCTTTAAAGGCTCACGTAAATCAACACCTTATGCAGCCCAAGTCGCTGCTGAGGATGCTGCTAAAAAAGCTATGGAACATGGCGTTAAAACTTTGGAAGTACACGTTCGCGGGCCTGGTTCAGGCCGTGAAAGCGCACTTCGGGCGTTCCAAGCCGCTGGTTTCACTGTGACATCTATCCGTGATGTGACACCGATTCCACATAATGGCTGCCGTCCACCAAAACGCCGCCGCGTGTAACACCGTATTTTAACTCCAGCGTTTCGCTGTAAAGGGGTACCACTGTGATCCAAAAAAATTGGCAAGAACTCATTAAACCAACCAAGCTGGATATTATTCCTGGTCATGATGCTGCGCGTAATGCGCGTATCGTAGCAGAGCCGCTTGAGCGCGGTTTTGGTCTGACGCTAGGCAACGCATTGCGCCGCGTACTGCTGTCATCAATCCATGGTGCCGCTGTGACCGCCGTTCAAATCGACGGTGTGCTGCACGAATTCTCATCTATTCCAGGCGTCCGCGAAGACGTCACTGATGTTGTTCTGAACATCAAGAAAATGTCGCTGTCTTTGGACGCTGAAGGCCCACGCCGCCTGACCCTGAGCAAAAAAGGCCCAGGTGTTGTGACGGCTGGTGATGTTGAAGAAACCGCCAATGTGCAAATTCACAATCCTGATCTGGTGCTGTGCACCTTGGATGAGGGTGCCGAAGTGCGTTTCGAATTTACCGTTAATACAGGCAATGGCTATGTGCCTGCCGAGAAAAACCGTCCTGATGATGCGCCAATCGGCCTGATTCCTGTCGACAGCCTGTACAGCCCTGTGCGTCGTGTGTCTTACAATGTTGAGAACACACGCGAAGGACAAGTGCTCGATTATGACAAGCTGACGGTTGACATAGAAACAGACGGCACAGTCACCCCAGAAGACGCTTTGGCTTTGTCAGCGCGTATTCTGCAAGACCAGTTGCAAAGCTTCATCAACTTTGAGGAGCCGGAAGTGCGTGTTGAGGAAACCTCAGCCATCGAAGAAACCGGTTTCTCTGCAGCTCTGCTGAAAAAAGTCGACGAATTGGAACTGTCTGTGCGTTCTGCAAATTGCCTGAAAAACGACAACATCGTTTATATTGGCGATTTGATCCAGAAATCAGAAGGTGAAATGCTGCGGACCCCGAACTTTGGCCGTAAGTCGCTGAATGAAATCAAAGAAGTTTTGGCTGAAATGGGACTGCATCTTGGTATGGATGTTCCAAACTGGCCACCTGAAAACATCGAAGACCTTGCCAAAAGGTTCGAAGAGAATTACTAAACCACACAACGTGTGAATAGAGGAGTGTCGTTATGCGCCACGCAAAAGCAGGTCGCAAGCTGAACCGGACATCAAGCCATCGTAAGGCTATGATGAGCAATATGGCTGGTTCACTGATCAAACATGAACAAATCATCACGACATTGCCGAAAGCCAAAGAGCTTCGTCCATTCGTTGAAAAGCTGATTACACTGGCTAAAAAGGGTGACTTGAGTGCCCGTCGCAAGGCCTCTGCCCAGCTGATTGAAGAAAAATGGGCCGCTAAGCTTTTTGAAACGCTTGGCCCACGCTTTGCTGAGCGTGACGGCGGCTATACAAGGATTATGAAAGCCGGTTTCCGTTATGGTGACAATGCACCTATGGCGGTTATCGAATTTGTTGACCGTGACCCAGACGCACGCGGTCAAGATTCAGGTCCAGTTCTGGTCGACGATGAGGCTGAAGAAACAGCCTAGTCGCAACCGAACGGCGAAAAAGAGACACGGAAGTCAGCTTTCGTGTCTTTTTTTATGCTAAATTGAAAGTGAACAGGGAAACGGAAGATGATGTCGATTTTCTATGTCGCGCTAGGGGGGGCATTGGGCGCAGCCGGTCGCTATGGCGTCGGCTTGTGGGTCAAATCGGCCTCTAGCGTGGCGTTTCCATGGGCCACATTCAGCGTCAATATCGTCGGTTCTGTGCTCATGGGGCTGGTTATGGGCTGGCTGGCGCGCAACGGCCCCAATGAGCCGCTAAGGCTGTTTATGGCGGTTGGTGTGCTCGGTGGGTTTACCACATTTTCAGCCTTTTCAATGGAAGTGTTTGAGCTGCTCGAGCGTCGCGAGATATGGTTGGCGCTGATCTATGCTGTCGGCTCGGCGGTTGCTGGTTTGGCGGCTTTCTTTATTGGCTATGCCATGCTGCGGAGTGCGGGGGCATGAGTGGCGTACATCATCGCAAAGTGAAAGATGTCGATGATGGTTTGCGCATTGACCGCTGGTTTCGCAAATATTTCCCCGGCCTGACGCAAGGCCGCCTCGAAAAACTACTGCGCCGTGGCTTGGTTCGCGTCGATGGTAAACGGCTGAAAGCCAGTGGCCGCATCAGCACCGGACAATCCGTTCGGGTGCCGCCAGAAGTGCCGACCGACCATAAATCGCCGACCGCCAAACAAGTGCCAGTTCCCGACAGTCTGGTCGAGGAGTTGGAAAAGGCGATTTTACACCGCGATAAAGATATCATTGTGCTGAACAAGCCGTCTGGCTTGGCGGTGCAGGGCGGCAGCAAAACCACAGTGCATATCGACGCGGCGTTGCCAGCTTTACAATATGAGGCCGAAGAAGCGCCGCGCCTGGTGCACCGTCTGGACCGCGACACATCGGGAGTGTTGGTGCTGGCGCGCAATCGCAAAGCGGCGCAGTTTCTGACCCGCCATTTCGCTACCCGCGAAGTTGAGAAGATATATTGGGCTTTGGTCTATGGCGTACCGCGCCCGCCGCAGGGCAGTATTATCGTGCCGCTGGCCAAACGCGCTGCCGCAGATGGCGGCGAGCGCGTGCGCCCGGTCGATAAATCCGACCCCGATGCGATGAACGCGCATACTGATTTCACCGAGATTTCTCGCATTGGCCAGCAGTTTAGCTGGCTGGCGTTTCGCCCGCGCACCGGCCGCACCCACCAAATTCGCGCCCATGCGGCGGCGATTGGCCATCCTTTGGTCGGCGATGGCAAATATCGCGATGAAAACCAAGTTGCAGAAACTGGCGGTATACTGCCAAAAAAGCTTCACTTACATGCCCGATCGATTATATTGCCTCATCCGGCAGGGGGGCGCTTTTCTTGCGATGCGCCGCTGCAGGGTCACATGGCTGAGACATGGGACATGCTGAATTTAGACGTGCAAGACGGACATGACGCTTTCGGCGGGGATTTTTAATGCGCTTGGTGGTTTTTGATTGCGACGGAACGCTAGTGGATAGCCAGCACACCATTGTTAGCGCAACGGAAGCCGCTTTGTCGGCCTTTGGTCTGCCAACACCCGACCGTCGCTCTATCCTTTACGCCGTCGGCCTGCCGGTTGATGTGTCGATGCGCCGCCACGCGCCCAATGCTGACGATGCGACCATGGCCAAGGTGATTGAGGTTTTCCGCGACACTTATCGCGAGCTATCGCTGCAAGATGATCGCGGGCAGATTATGTTTGAAGGCATGCATGACATGATCCAACAGCTTGGCGCGCAAGACGAGACGCTGCTGTCAATTGTCACCATGAAATCACGGCGCGGCCTGTCGCGTGTGGTTGATGCCTATGACATTCGCGGGTTTTTCCAATCGCTGAAAAGTGCCGATGACGGGCCGGGTAAACCGGCGCCGGATTTGCTGATAGATGCGATGTCAGAATGTGGCGTCACGCCTGCGCAAACCATTATGGTCGGTGATACCAGCTTCGATATGATGATGGCCAAAGCCGCCAATGTGCGGGCCATTGGCGTCGGTTGGGGGTATCAAGACATTGATGAATTGGTCGATGCCGGTGCCGATGAAATTGCCGAGACGACCGATGCTCTGGCAACAATCCTCGCTGGTTTTCAGCCACAGTCTTAGGCGCGTATAAATGGTTAATCGATTTTTCAAAGCCGCCCATGTCGCGCCGCAAGAGGCGCATTATGTGGTGATGCTCGACACGCATGAGTTAAAAACACCAGCCAAAAAACCGCTGCATCTGGCGACGCAGGCGATTGCCGAACAAGTCGCGGCTGAATGGAACGCCCAAAGCGAGACGATTGATACGCAAGCCATGCCGGTGATGCGCTTGGTCTCAACCGCGCTTGACCGCGTCGCCCTCGACCCTGATGCAACAGCGCAAGCATTTGCCGATTACGGCATGTCGGATTTGCTGTTCTATCGGGCTGAGCACCCTGAGCGTTTGGTGGCGCGGCAGAAACAATCATGGGACCCGCTTTTGGCGTGGGCTCGCAATCGCTTTGATATGTCGTTTCAGGTGACCGACAGCATTTTGCCAGTTCAACAAGCCGAGCAGAACAAACAGCGTTTTGCTGAATTGGCCAGCGGTGATGTGCTGCGCCTGACCGGTTTGGCCCATAGTGCCGCCTTGCTCGGCTCGGCTATTTTGGCTTTGGCGCTGGATGAAGCGCATATTTCAGCCAAACAGGCCTATGAATTGGCTTTTCTCGATGATTTGTTCCAGATTGAAGACTGGGGCGAGGATGAGGAAGCGATGCAAAGGCTTGCAGAAATTCAACTGGAAATTGAAACATTATCGGTATATCTAACAGGCCTTAAATCTGTTTAGATTTAAGGTGTAAGTCTTGGGGAGGGATTCGAGATGAGAGATATTGTTGCGGAGCTAGCAGAGCGTCGCCGCATCGCCAGATTGGGCGGTGGCGAGAAGTATATTGACGCGCAACACGGGCGCGGCAAACTGACCGCCAGAGAGCGCATAGATCTGCTGCTCGACCCTGACAGTTTTGAAGAAATTGATATGTTCGTTGAGCATGACGGCCAAGAGTTCGGTATGCAGGACAAGAAGATCCCCGGCGACGGTGTCGTGACAGGGTGGGGCACGGTCAATGGCCGCCCGATTTATCTCTACGCCAAAGACTTCACCGTATTTGGCGGCTCGCTATCGAAAGCCCATTCCAAGAAAATCAACAAAGTGCAAGATATGGCACTGCGCAATGGCGTGCCGATTATCGGTATTCTCGACTCGGGTGGGGCGCGTATTCAAGAGGGCGTCGATGCGCTCGGCGGTTATGCTGAAGTGTTTCAGCGCAACACACTGGCCTCTGGCGTCATTCCGCAAATCACCATGGTGATGGGCCCATGTGCCGGTGGTGATGTGTATTCGCCCGCCCTGACTGATTTTATTTTCATGGTGCGCAACACCTCTTATATGTTCGTCACCGGCCCGGGCGTGGTCAAAACCGTGACCAATGAGGAAGTGACAGCCGAAGAATTGGGCGGTGCCAAAGTGCACACCACCAAATCATCTGTCGCCGACGGGGCCTATGACAATGACGTGGAAGCCTTGGCCGAATTGCGCCGCCTGATTGACTTCCTGCCGCTATCGAACCAAACCGGCGTGCCCGAACAGCCAAGCCACGATGTGCGCGATCGGGTCGAGGAATCGCTCGACACATTGGTGCCAGATAACCCCAACATGCCGTATAATATGATGGAACTGGTCACCAAAATGGTCGATGAAGGCGACTTTTTTGAAATTCAGAAGGACTTTGCCAAAAATGTGATTGTCGGCTTTGGCCGCATTGAAGGGCGCACTGTCGGCGTGGTCGCCAACCAACCAATGGTGCTGGCCGGTGTGCTGGACAGCGACGCCAGCCGCAAAGCGGCGCGCTTTGTGCGCTTCTGCGACTGTTTTGATATTCCGATTGTCACCTTGGTCGACGTACCGGGCTTCCTGCCGGGCACGTCGCAGGAATATGGCGGCCTGATCAAACATGGCGCCAAATTGCTATTTGCCTATGCCGAAGCAACGGTGCCGAAAATCACTGTGATTACTCGCAAAGCCTATGGCGGTGCCTATGATGTGATGGCCTCCAAGCATTTGCGCGGCGATATGAATTACGCCTGGCCAACGGCTGAGATTGCCGTGATGGGCGCCAAGGGCGCGGTGGAGATTATCTTCCGCAGTTCCATCGGCAATGACGAAGAGATTGCCGCTCGCACCAGCGAATATGAGGATAAATTCCTCAACCCATTCGTCGCCGCCGAGCGCGGTTATATTGACGAGGTGATTATGCCGCGCAATACACGCCGCCGTGTGGCCCGCTCGCTGGCTTTGCTGCGCAATAAGAAGCTCGATAATCCGTGGAAAAAACACGACAACATTCCCCTATAAGGCTGAAAACTATGTTTAAGAAAATTCTAATCGCCAATCGCGGAGAAATTGCCTGTCGTGTTATTCGCACAGCCCGCGCCATGGGTATTCAAACCGTTGCGGTTTATTCAGACGCCGACTCGCTGGCCTTGCATGTGCGCGAAGCCGATGAAGCAGTGCATATTGGCGGCGCACCAGCCTCTGAAAGCTATCTGGTGATTGAAAAAATCATCGACGCGGTAAAGCAAACCGGCGCCGAAGCGGTGCACCCGGGCTATGGTTTTTTAAGCGAAAACCGCGCCTTCGCCGAAGCACTTGATGCCGAAGGCATTGCCTTTATCGGCCCACCTGCTGGCGCCATTGAAGCAATGGGCGATAAAATCACCTCTAAAAAACTCGCCGCCGAAGCCGGTGTCACCACCGTGCCGGGTTATATGGGACTGATCGAAGACGCTGACGAAGCGGTGAAAATCGCTGGAGATATCGGCTATCCTGTGATGATTAAAGCCTCTGCCGGTGGCGGTGGTAAGGGCATGCGCGTCGCGTGGAATGACGAGGAAGCCCGCGAAGGTTTCCAGTCATCGAAAAACGAAGCCGCGTCGAGCTTTGGCGATGACCGTATTTTCATCGAAAAATTCATCACCCAACCGCGTCACATTGAAATTCAGGTTTTGGGCGATAAACACGGCAATGTGCTTTATCTCGGCGAGCGCGAATGTTCTATTCAGCGCCGTAACCAGAAAGTCATTGAAGAAGCACCAAGCCCATTTCTTGATGCCAAAACCCGCAAAGCCATGGGCGAGCAATCAGTGGCCTTGTCGCAAGCAGTGGATTACTGCTCGGCTGGCACGGTTGAGTTCATTGTCGATGGCGACCGCAATTTCTATTTCCTCGAAATGAACACCCGCTTGCAGGTCGAGCATCCGGTGACTGAACTGATTACCGGCATTGATTTGGTCGAGCAGATGATCAAAGTAGCGGCCGGCGAGAAGCTTAAGCTGAAACAAAAAGATGTGAAACTGACAGGCTGGGCGATGGAAAGCCGGATTTATGCGGAAGACCCGTATCGTGGCTTCCTGCCATCAACCGGCCGGCTTTCCTATTACCGCCCACCACAAGAGAAGGTGGCGGACGGTATTACCGTGCGCAATGACACAGGCGTTTATGAAGGCGGCGAGATTTCGCTGTTCTATGACCCGATGATTGCCAAGCTGATCACCCATGGGCCAGACCGCTTATCGGCGGTCGATGCGATGTCTGACGCGCTGGACGGCTTCCGGATTGACGGTATCCGCCACAATATTGATTTTGTCGGCGCCATTATGGGGCACCAGCGTTTCCGCGATGGCAATCTGACCACCGCTTTTATCGACGAAGAATACCCTGAAGGCTTTGACGGGGCGCCGCTTGACGATACACGTCAAAAAGCGCTGGCCGCGCTTGGCTATGTGATGATGCGCAAGCGCCTGTTGCGGGCCACGCAAACCTCGCATGTGCTGACCAGCCACGAATATGACCCAGCCTCTGAAATGATGGTCGATATTGGCGGCGCCGTGATGCGCGTCGATGAAGCCAAAACCGGTGTGACGCTGGATGGCCAAGTTGTGGCGCTGGCGACCGACTGGCAGCCCGGCGATTTATTCGCCCACGCCGAGGTCGATGGCGAAACCATCTGCGTCACCGTCGAGCGTTTGGCCGAGGGCTATCGCTTGACCGGTCGTGGCCGTGCTGTCGAGGTGAAAGTGCGCTCATTGCTCGCCCAAGAGCTGATGCAGCACGTTCCAGAAGTGGTCGATGACGGCTCCGATATGGCACTGATTTGCCCAATGCCGGGTGTGGTGATGTCTGTCGCTGTCGCTGAGGGTAATGTGGTCAAAGCCGGCCAACCGCTAGCCGTTGTCGAAGCGATGAAAATGGAAAACATTTTGCGGGCTGAAAAAGACGTGACCATCGCCAAAGTGCTGTGCGCCGAAGGCGATAAGCTGGCTGTCGACGATATTATGATTGAGTTTGAATAGGGGCGGCAAAGCTCGCGTCAAAATGCTCAATCAGGGCTTTATCTAACTCGGTCATGCTAACCGGATAGCCCAAATCGACCATGCTGGTGACGCCTTGATCGGCAATGCCGCAGGGCACAATGGCCGAAAAATCCGCCAAGTCTGGCTCGACATTGATTGAGATGCCGTGAAAGCTGACCCAACGTCTAAGGCGCAGGCCAATGGCGGCGATTTTATCCTCGCGTTCTGGCCCCTTATCGGGGCGTGGCACCCAAACCCCGACACGGCCTTCGGTGATATGCGCTTCAATGTTAAATTCGGCCAGCGTGCCAATCACCCAGTTTTCTGCTTGCTGCACGAATCGGCGCACATCCCGGCCACGTTTGCGTAAATCCAGCATCAAATAGACCACCCGTTGGCCCGGCC
>JAHEIG010000108.1 GCA_024639515.1 Rhodobiaceae bacterium
CCCTGCGCGAGCGCGACCTCAGCGTCGACACGGCGGGTTTTGATGCGGCGATGGATAAACAACGCGCCGATGCTCGGGCCAATTGGTCAGGCTCGGGTGCCGAAGCCACCGAAGCCGTCTGGTTCGATATTCGCAACGCCCATGGCGCGACTGAGTTTGTCGGCTACACCTCAGATGCCGCCGATGGCAGCGTGGTGGCGATTGTGCAAAATGGCGAGGTGGTCGAGCGCGCCGAAGAAGGGGCGGAGATTTCTCTGGCCGTCAACCAAACGCCATTTTATGCCGAAAGCGGCGGGCAAATTGGCGACACCGGCCAGCTCAGCAACACAGATGGTTTGCAGATTGAGATTACCGACACGCAAAAACGACTTGGTGATGTGCATGTGCTGAGCGGCACAGTGGTTTCGGGCAGTGTGGCGCAAGGCGAGCTTGTGCATCAGCAAATTGACCGCACGCGCCGCGACGCCATTCGCGCCAATCACAGCGCCACGCATTTGCTGCACGAAGCCTTGCGCCGGGTGCTTGGTGGGCATGTGACGCAAAAAGGCTCGCTGGTCACCGAGGCGTATTTGCGTTTCGATTTCAGCCATCCCAAAGCCATGGATGACGCGCAACTGGCCGAGGTCGAGGGCTTGGTCAACCAACTGATCCGCGAGAATGACGAAGTCACCACCCGCTTGATGACGCCGGATGAAGCGATTGAGGCGGGCGCGTTGGCGCTATTTGGCGAGAAATATGGCGATGAAGTGCGGGTGCTGGCCATGGGCGCACCGCTTGATGCCGAGCGGCCACATTACTCGGTCGAGTTATGCGGCGGCACGCATGTCAATCGCCTCGGTGATATTGGCCTGCTGAAAATCGCCCAAGAGGGGGCCGTGGCCTCGGGCGTGCGCCGTATTGAGGCACATACAGGCGCCGGTGCGCTGGCCTATGTGGCAGGGCGCGAAGCGGTGCTGCGCGACACCACCGATATGCTGAAAGTCGGCCTGCAAGACTTGCCGTCGCGCGTATCGAAATTGCTTGAGGAACGCAAAACCCTCGACCGTGAACTGTCCGACGCCAAGCGCCAATTGGCCTTGCTCGGCGGCGGCGCGGCGTCTGACGAGGCCGATGACAGCGTCCGCGAGATTGCCGGCATCAGCTATCTGGCGCGCTGCATTGACGGCCTACCGGCCAAAGAATTACGCAGCCTCGTCGATGACGGGAAAAAGAAAATCGGCAGCGGCATTGTCGCCTTTATCGGCATTGATAACGGCAAGGCCGGTATCGCCGTCGGCGTCACCGAAGACTTGGCCGATAAATTCAACGCCGTGGATTTGGTGAAAATCGGCGCTGAGAAGCTCGGCGGTCAAGGCGGTGGCGGGCGCCCAGATATGGCGCAAGCGGGCGGGCCGGATGTCTCCGGCGGGCCAGCCGCCATAGAGGCGATTGAAGCGGCGCTGCAAGCCTAGCGGCTGCTGAGCGCGTTTTACGCGCCTTTGATGAGGGCCGCTTCGAGGTTCTCGCTCACTTTCTCGATAAACCCTTCTGTGGTCAACCAGTCTTGGCCGGAGCCGACGAGCAGGGCCAAGTCTTTGGTCATTGAGCCGCGCTCAACCGTGCTGACGCAGGTTTTCTCAAGTGTCGTGGCAAAATGTGCCAGCGCTGCATTGTCGTCCAATTCGGCACGTTTCGACAGCCCGCGTGTCCAGGCGAAAATCGACGCGATAGAGTTGGTCGAGGTGGCTTCACCGCGCTGATGCGCACGATAGTGACGGGTCACTGTGCCGTGAGCGGCTTCGGCTTCCATGGTCTTGCCATCTGGGGTCAGCAGCACAGAAGTCATCAGGCCGAGTGAGCCAAAACCTTGCGCCACTGTGTCGGACTGCACATCGCCATCATAGTTTTTACAGGCCCACACAAAGGCGCCCGACCATTTCATCGCGGCTGCCACCATGTCATCAATCAAACGGTGTTCGTAAATAATGTTCTGGGCGTCGAATTTTTCTTTGTAATGCGTGTCAAAGACTTCTTGGAACAGGTCTTTGAAGCGGCCATCATAGGCTTTCATAATGGTGTTTTTGGTCGACAGATAGAGCGGCCATTTGCGTTCCAGCGCATAGAGCATGCAGGCATGGGCAAAATCGCGGATGCTTTCATCGAGATTGTACATCGACATAGCAACGCCGCCGCCCGGGAAATCAAACACTTCAAAATCTTTTGTGTCGCTGCCGTCTTCGGCTTCCCACCGCATGGTCAGCTTGCCTTTGCCCGGCACAACGAAGTCTGTGGCGCGATATTGGTCGCCGAAAGCATGACGGCCAATAACAATCGGGTCTGTCCAGCCCGGCACCAGGCGGGGCACGTTGCGGCAGATAATCGGCTCGCGGAACACCGTGCCGCCGAGAATGTTACGAATGGTACCGTTTGGTGAGCGCCACATTTTCTTCAGGCCGAATTCCTCAACCCGCGCTTCGTCTGGCGTGATGGTGGCGCATTTGACGCCGACGCCGACTTCTTTAATCGCTTCCGCTGCATCAATGGTGATTTGGTCATCTGTGTCGTCACGCGCCTCCATGCCGAGGTCGTAATATTTCAGATCAATGTCCATAAATGGCGTGATTAAGCGATCCTTAATCATCTGCCAGATGATGCGTGTCATTTCGTCCCCGTCGAGTTCTACGATCGGGTTTTCTACTTTTATTTTGCTCATGATGTGCTTTCCTCATCGCGTCGCGGTCGGTGAGCGGGGAACATAGCAAAAGCCGTGCATTGATTAAAGGGCGAGTTTCACTTATTGGAACATTATGGAGACTTTTTTTAATAATGAAAAAGCGCCGGTGGTGATTCTCGTCGGCGCTCAATTAGGTGAAAATATCGGCACTGTGGCACGCGCCATGCTGAATTTCGGGTTAACCGATTTGCGTTTGGTCAATCCGCGCGAGGGTTGGCAGTTAGAGCGCGCCCGCAAGGCGGCTTCTGGCGCCGAGGTGTTGATTGATCATCATCGTCTTTATGACAGCTTGGCCGCAGCGACAGAAGATCTCGGCTTCTTGGTGGCAACCACGGCGCGGATACGCGATATGGTCAAACCAGTGCTGACGCCAGCGCGTGTGGCCAGCGAGATTCGCGCCCGTGAGCAGGGCGGGGCGATTAAAAGCGGTATTTTATTCGGCCCAGAGCGCACCGGCTTGGATAATGAAGATATCTCGCTGTCTGATGCGATTTGCCGGGTGACGCTTAATCCTGAGTTTAGTTCGCTGAATTTGGCGCAGGCCGTGCTGCTGATG
>JAHEIG010000032.1:0-4636 GCA_024639515.1 Rhodobiaceae bacterium
ATCTGCGAAATACTGCCCGCGCCCATGCACACGACCACATCACCGGCGTCGATTTCAGCCGCCAGCACAGATGGCAAATCGTCGGTTGCTTCAATATTAAACACACGATGATGACCATGGGCTTGCAAACCCTCAACCAATGCAGCCGAATTGATATTGTCGATCGGTGCCTCACCGGCTTCATAGACAGGCAGTACCATCACTGTGTCGGCGCCGTTCATGCAGCTACAAAAATCAGCGAATAAATCGCGCAGGCGGGAATAGCGATGCGGTTGCATGACGGCGATGACTTTGCTCGTGGCGACAGCCCGCGCGCTTTCCAGAACTGCGGCGATTTCCACCGGATGGTGGGCGTAATCGTCAAATATGGTGGCGCCCGATACCTTGCCAATTTGGCTGAAGCGGCGTTTCACACCGGCAAAGCCTGCCAATGCGGTTTTGATATGTGCGTCGCTGGCCTTGATCTCAATACCGGCGGCAATGGCGGCCAGCGCATTTTGCAAATTATGACGACCGGCCATCGGCAGAACAATATCGCTAATGGTGCGGCTGGAGGCTTGCTGGCGGTCGCGGATGATCACGTCAAAGCGTTGCGACAGGCCATCTTCACGAATATTCACGGCGCGCAAATCGGCTTGCTCATTGAGGCCATAGGTCATCAGGCGGCGATCGGTGATGCGCCCGACAAGGCTTTGTACTTCCGGGTGATCAAGGCAGACAATGCCGAGACCATAAAATGGGATGTTCTGAATATAGCTGTCAAAGGCGGCACGCAGGCCATCAAAGTCGCCATAATGGTCGAGATGCTCGGGGTCGATATTGGTGATGATACCAATCGTTGACGGCAATCGAACAAATGTGCCGTCACTTTCATCGGCTTCGACCACCATCCATGTGCCCTGCCCGAGCCGCGCATTGGTGCCATAGGCATTAATGATGCCGCCATTAATCACTGTCGGGTCAAGGGCGGCGGCGTCGAGAATAGCCGCCGTCAGCGAGGTGGTTGTGGTTTTGCCATGCGTGCCTGCAATGGTGATGCACGGCTTCAAGCGCATCAGCTCGGCCAACATTTCAGCCCGCCTCACCACCGGAATATGCGCCGCGCGCGCCGCTTGCACTTCCGGGTTATCATTGGTCACAGCCGATGAGATGGTCACCACACCGGCCCCGTCAACATGCGCCCCATCATGGCCGACATGAATGGTCAGCCCCATATCGCGCAGACGTTTGGTGTTGGCGTTGTCGCCCATATCACTGCCCTGCACTTCATAGCCCATGACATGCATCACCTCGGCAATGCCGCTCATGCCGATGCCGCCAATACCCACAATATGGACGCGGCCAAACGGGCGCATTTGGTCGGGTAATTGTGTCGTATCGCTCATCACACGCCGCCTTGGTTTTGAGAAGTTGAGGTTTCCATGGCGCTGGCCGTATCAGCCGCCTGCGCCATGACAAAATCTGCCAAATGCTCGGCCGCCGCTGGTTGGGCAAAGCCTTGCGCCGCTGCCGACATCGCCATCAGCAGGCCGCGATTGGCCATTATATCAGCCAGTTTTTCGGCCAGATTTTGCGCCGTGAAGTGGGCTTGCGTCAGCATCCATGCGCCGCCGCCGGCCACCAGCGCACGCGCATTATTGGCCTGATCTTGGTCGAGTGAACCGGGCAAAGGCACAATCAGTGCTGGTGTGCCGAGCGCGGTTAATTCGGCAATGGTCGAGGCACCGCCACGGCTAATCACCAAATGAGCATGGCGCATGCGTTCGGGCATGTCGTCGAAGAAGTCGCGCAATTCGACGAACACACCCAGCGCATTATATGCGGCCAGTGTCTCTTTCATATCGTCTTTGCGGACTTGGTGAACAACATGGATATGGCGGCGCAAATCCTCCGGCAGTAAAGCCAATGCTTGCGGCACAATCTCGGCGAATATGCTGGCGCCCTGACTGCCGCCAAACACCAAAAGGTCAATCTCGCCAGCATCGCTTGGCGCGCGGTACGCGGTTTGAACCGCCGCCAAAACCTCAGGCCGCAGTGGATTACCGGTCAGCTGGCCGGCATCTTGGCTGGCCTGTTTGCTTGGCACGCCCGTCGTATCGGCAAAACTAGTGGCCAGTTTGGCCCCCCATTTCACCGCCAGCCGATTGGCCCGCCCAAGCACGGCGTTTTGCTCATGCACGATGACCGGCTTGCGCAACAGCAGCCCCATCATCACCGGCCCGAAAGACGGATAGCCGCCAAACCCGACAATCGCGCTCGGCTTGACGCGGTAAATGACAAATAACGAGACCATCAACGACCACACCAAGGTCAGCACGCGCATGGGCAGCCCCAATAGGCGCGAGCCAAACACCGTGGCGGCAGGTACTTTATGAACCGGCATCGGCTCGAGCCCGCGCACATAAGCAAGGCCGCGCGTATCGGTCGCCAAATGCGGGGCTATGCCGCGCGCTTTCAACGCAATGGCCAAGGCACCGGCCGGGAAAAGATGTCCCCCCGTACCGCCAGCGGCGAGCAGAATAGTGGCATTTGCTGCATCACGCATGGTCGTCTCTTGGGTCTGATAATCGTTCATATCCGACCTCCAAATGACTTGCCGAGAATACGGATAATCGGTGTGCCCGCCACATCGACCCGCGCGGCACTGGCTGTGCGGCGGCGCATCAGGCCGACCAACATGCCCATGGTAATGGCCGAGGCCAGCAAGGATGAGCCGCCATAGGAAATAAACGGCAGGGTCATGCCTTTCGATGGCATCAGGTTCAAATTAACCGCCAGATTAATCGTCGCTTGCAAACCAAACAGACAAATCAGCCCCGAAGCGGCGAGTTGTATCCAGTGTTCTTTTTCGTCGCGCAAATTCGACAAAGCGCGCAGCACCAAGAAACTGAACAAGCCGACAATCAGGCAGCCCATCAACAGGCCGCCTTCTTCTGCCGCGACGGCAAAGACATAATCCGAATGGGCATCCGGCAGGATGGATTTCACCTGCCCGTCACCCAGCCCGACACCGACAAAGCCGCCCGAGCGAATGGCTTCCATCGCGTTATCGACCTGATAGGTGTCGCCACTTGAGGGGTCGATAAAACGGTCTACCCGACTGGCGACATGCGGCTTGGTGGCATAAACATACCCGCCAAGCACCGTGCCGATAAGGGTCAGGGCGACCAACAGGCGCATCGAGCCGCCGGAGAGGAAATACAGGCACATCCAGACCAAGAAGATTAGCGTCATCTGGCCGATATCGGGTTGCATGCTGAGTAAGAAACTGACCAGACCGAGAAGCGCGCAAGCCAGCCACAGGGCTTTGCTGTCAAATTGCGCCCGCTGGCGCGAGAACAGCCACGCCATCACCACAACAAAAGCTGGCTTGAGAATTTCCGATGGCTGCAAAGACAGACCGGCAATCCGCAACCAGCGCATCGAGCCTTTGGCTTCCACGCCAATCACCAGTGTCGCAATCACCGCGCCAATACTGCCAATCAGCAGCAAAATAGCCAAGGTACGAATTTGAATCGCATCGAGCAGCGACACCACGAGAAACACCACAAAGGCCAGCGTCAGGAAGACCAATTGCTTATTGGCGAAATAATAGGTCGGCTTGCCGATATGCTGAGCCACGGCAGGGCTGGCGGCGAAAGCCATGAAATAACCAAACAAAATGAGCACCAGCACGCCGAGCACCATGGAGCGGTCCACCGTCCACCACCAATTGGCGAAAATGCTTCGGTCAGTCCGCGAGAAGATACGCATCACATACCTCCCTGGGTTTGTTTCCAAGCCGCGACGCTTGCGCAAAACGCATCGCCGCGCGCTTCAAAACTTGCATATTGGTCAAACGACGCGCAGGCCGGTGACAGAAGAATTGTCGCTTCTTCAAGGTCATCGGCCAAAGCCTGATTGGCCGCCGCCACCACTGCGTCATCAAGAACGGCGCAATCTTGGCGCGGCAGATGCGGCACCATATCGGCCAATTGCTGGTTAAACAAAGCCATCGCCTCGCCGATTAAATAGGCTTGGCGCACCTCGCCGAGATTGTTTTCCAAGCCGCCCAGCCCGCCTTGCTTGGCTTGGCCACCGGCAATCCAGTAAATATTGCGGCACGCGCCCAATGCCTGACGCGCCGCATCGGCATTGGTTGCTTTGCTGTCATTGATAAAGGTCAGATGGCCGAAGCGCTCAACCGGCTGCATGCGATGGGCCAGACCCGGGAAGCTGATAAAGCTCTCAGTGATTTGCATGACGCTCAACCCCAGCGCCTCGCCAACGCAGAAAGCGGCGGCGGCGTTTTGCGCATTATGCAAACCGCGCAGGGCTGGCATAAACTCAAGACCCATCAACCGTTCGCCGTGACGATACAGGCCGTCAGCAGCATAGTGAATCGACGCATCGGCATTGCTCGCCGAGATTTCTGTGATGGCGACACCTTGTGCGGCTAACGCCCCGGCCATCTCGGCCCCTTCTGCTTCATCCGTGCCCATCACCCGCAGGCTTTGGGTTTTGCCTTCGGCGAATAATTTTTGTTTGGCCGCCACATAGCCAGCCATGGAGCCGTGTCGCTCAATGTGATCTGGCGTCAGATTGGTCAGCACGCCAAAGTCGCAATTCAAATGATTGTTCAGGGCCAGTTGATAAG
>JAHEIG010000032.1:4692-16701 GCA_024639515.1 Rhodobiaceae bacterium
AAGAAGATGTTTCCAGCACATAGGCGGTTTTGACGCCTTGTTGCGGTGCTTCGAGTTGCAAAATCGGTGTGCCGATATTGCCGCCAATATGGGCCTGCCAGCCCGAGGCGTTCAGCATATGGCCGATGAGCGCGGTGCTGGTCGACTTGCCATTAGTGCCGGTGACGCCAATGACAATCACATCGTTGCGGGCTTCTGGGTTTTGCCCCATCCACTGGTCGAGACCGGCTTGGAACAAATCCATATCGCCAAGAATTTCTGTGCCACTTTGTTGTGCCGCCACAACCACAGGATGCGGGGCCGGATGGGTGAGTGGAATACCGGGGCTTAAAATCAGCCGCGCCGGTGCGCCGAACTCTTGCGTCAGATTGCGTATCCGCGCGCCGCGCTTTTCAGCCAGCGCGCATTGTTCGGGATTGTCATCCCACGCCACCACCTCACAGCCTGACAAGAGCAGCACGTCGACGCAAGCCAGGCCCGAAAGACCTAACCCGAAGACGGCTGTTTCGCCAGTGAATGTGGGAAGTGTCATCATCGCCGCGCCCCTATCTCAGCTTCAATGTGGCCAAGCCGATAAGGGCCAGCACGACAGAGATGATCCAGAACCGGATAACGATGGTGGCTTCAGGCCAGCCGCGTTGTTCATAATGATGGTGCAAAGGCGCCATGGCGAAAACCCGCTTGCCGGTCATTTTAAATGACGCGACCTGCACAATCACCGACACCGCTTCGAGCACAAATAGCCCGCCAATAATCGCCAGCACCAATTCATGTTTGGTGGCCACGGCAATGGTGCCGAGCGCACCGCCCAAAGCCAAAGAGCCGGTATCGCCCATAAACACCGCCGCTGGTGGGGCGTTGAACCATAAAAAGCCAAGACCGGCGCCGATGAGGGCGGCGCAGAACACCGCCAGCTCGCCAGTGCCCGGCACATAATGAATTTGCAGATAGTCGGAAAACACCACATTGCCGACCAGATAAGAAATAATGCCGAAGCTGGCGGCGGCAATCATCGTCGGCACAATCGCCAGACCATCCAGCCCATCGGTGAGATTGACGGCATTTGACGCACCGACAATCACCACCAGACCAGCCACCAAAAACAGTGGCATGCCGAGCGGGATGAGGAAGTCTTTGACAAATGGTACGGCGTAGCTGGTCGACAGCTCGGCTGGCAATTCAGCGGATAAGGCAAAAATCGCGATAATCACCACAAAGCTCTCGAGAATGAGTTTCAACCGGCCCGGCACGCCAGCGCTGCTGCCGCCACGCAGTTTCAGATAGTCATCGGCAAACCCGATCATCCCAAAACCCAATGTGGTGAGCACGACAATCCATAAGAACATATTGCTGAGATCGCCCCATAGAAGCGTCGCGCCAATCGAAGCGATGAGAATAAGCAGGCCGCCCATGGTTGGGGTGCCGACTTTGGTGATCAAATGCGACGGCGGGCCGTCATCACGAATAGGTTGTCCCTTACCCTGACGGGCCCGCAATGTGTCGATCAACCACGGGCCAAGCAAAAAGCTGATGAGCAGTGAGGTCATCAAAGCGCCACCAGCGCGGAAGGTGATATACGAAAATAAATTCGACCCCGGCAGACTGTCTTTCATGGAACTCATTAATTCAAACAACATGGCACTACCCTTCTTTCAACATTTGCAGCGAACCGGTGGATTGATGCGCCTTGCGCAAGCCGCGAATGACACGCTGCATGCCGCTGGCGTTTGAGCCTTTGACCATCACCACATCGCCTTGGTGAATTTCCTGCTTGAGAATTTTCACCAGCGCTTTCGGCGTCTCGGCATGCGGGCCACGGCAGCCTTTTGGCAACACATCCATCAAATGTTTGGTCAATGGGCCACAGCCGAACACCAAATCGACATTGGCTTGCTCAATTGTCTGCTTCAGGTTTTCGTGCAAGGCCACCGCATCGGCGCCCAGTTCGGCCATATCGCCAAGCACCGCAATGCGCCGCCCATGGGCTTCGCGCGACGCCAGACCCAGCGCGTTCAAGGCCGCCGCCATCGACACTGGATTGGCGTTATAGGTCTCGTCGATCAATACATAGTCGCCCTGTTCGGACATTAAATAATGCCGCTTGCCGCGACCACTCAAACCCTGATGGTCGGCCAGCGACAAGGCGGCCAGTGCCATATCTGCGCCGGCCAACGACACGGCAGATAACACGGCCAGACTATTACTCACCAAATGCGCCCCCGGGACACCGATTTTATAGGTCACCGCGTCGCCGAGAATATGCGCGCTCACGCAGCTACATTCGGCGTGTAATTTGAATTTCGAGGTTGTCGCCACATCGCTGGCTGCATCATCCATGTTGAGGCCAAAGCGGACAATGTTTTGCACCCCGTTTTCCACGGCGGCGGCGTGCAACACATCATAATATTCGCTGTCTTGCGGCAGGATGGCGGCGCCACCGGCTTCGATGCCGGTGAGGATTTCAGCTTTGGCGCGGGCCAAATCTTCCATCGAGTCGAAATGCTCGATATGCGCTTCGCCAATCTGCGTGATGATGGCGCAATGAGGCCGCACCATGTCGACCAAGGCTTCGATTTCACCGGCATGGTTCATGCCAATCTCGAAAACCGCATAAGCGGTGTTGGCCGGCAGGCGCGCCAAGCTCAGCGGCACACCAATATGATTGTTAAATGATTTCTCAGACACATGCACCGTGCCGGATTTTTCCAGCCCTGCATGCAGGGCCTCTTTGACGCTGGTTTTGCCGACACTGCCAGTGACGCCGATAATATAGGCTGGCGTGCGGGCCCGTGCGGCACGGCCCAAGGCTTCCAACGCCGCCATCACATCCGAGACGATAATCAAGGCGCCCGTTTCTGTCTCGCCGTCAGGCTGGTGATCGACCAAGGCGGCTGCCGCACCGGCCTCAAAAGCCGCGCCGATATAATCATGGCCGTCAACCTGCTCACCGCGCAAGGCGACGAATAAATCGCCCGCTTGCAAACTGCGCGTGTCGATTGAAATGCCGGCAATGTCAGGGAACTGAGCAATCGGTTGCTGCAAAAGCGGGCCGAGGGCTTGGCTGATGTCAGCAGCCGTCCACAGAGGGAGCGTTTCATCATTAATCATGCTGACGCCCTCCTTTCTCAATCGCTTGCTGAACAAGGCCGCCAATATAGGTGGCATCATTGAATGGCAAAATTGTGTCGCCGATAATCTGACCGGTCTCGTGGCCTTTACCGGCGACCAATACGATGTCGTCGGCACTGGCCTGGGCGACAGCTTGCGCGATGGCGGCACCGCGATCGCCAATGTCTTGCGCCAACGGGCAAGTCGCCAGAATAGCGGCGCGAATACGATCAGCGTCTTCATGGCGCGGATTGTCATCGGTGACGATAATATGCTCGGCGTGCTCAGCCGCGACGCTGCCCATTAACGGGCGCTTGCCTTCATCGCGATCACCGCCGCAACCAAATACCAAATGCAGCGCACCGCCCGCCTTCATATGGGCGCGCAAGGCTTGCAAGGCATTGGCCAGCGCATCAGGTGTGTGGGCATAGTCGACATATATCGGTGCACCGGCTTGATTGCGTCCGGCATGTTGCAAGCGGCCATCCGGCGCCCGCAAATGGGCGGCGGCGGCGCAAAGCTGGTGCCAGTCACAGCCCATCGACACGGCCATGCCAAAGGCCAGTTGCAGATTATCAATTTGGAAATCACCGACCAGCGGCAACATGATGTCGGCCATTTGGTCGCCATAGCGTGCCTTGACCATCAGCCCGTCGGGCGGGCGTTTGTCGAGCACGACCTGCAGAGCCGCGTCGGGCGTACCAACCGGCAAGGTGCGGCGTCCGGCTTTTTCGGCTGCGCGGGCCATTTGCCCGCCAGCATCTGTATTGACCAGCACAACCGCCACCCCATCAGCCGCTAATACATCGGTGAATAAGCGTTGTTTGGCGGCGAAATAATCAGCCTCATCGCGATGATAATCGAGATGGTCGCGGCTCAGATTGGTAAAGCCCGCCGTGCTGACCTGCACCCCGTCGAGGCGATATTGCGCCAAACCGTGGCTTGAGGCTTCAAGGGCGACATGCGTCACGCCATGGGCACTGAGATCGCGCAAGGTGGCGTTCAAGGTCACTGGATCTGGTGTTGTGTGTTGCAAGGGGGCTTGATAGCTGGCGCTTTGCACACCCAATGTGCCGAGGCTGGCCGCCTTATGGCCACAGGCGTCGAGCAATTGTTGCAAAAAGAAGGCGGTTGAGGTCTTGCCATTAGTGCCGGTAATGGCGGCGATGTTTTCTGGTTGCACCTCAAAGAAGCGCCCCGCTATACGCGCCAAATCGCGGCGCGGATTATCGCTTTGCAAAACCAACGCCCCCTCCACTGCACCGTCTAGGGGCACTGGCGCAATGGCCGCATCAACCAGCACCGCATGGGCACCGCGGGCAATCGCTTGATCAATAAATTTCACGCCATCTGCTTGGCTACCGGCCAGCGCCGCGAACAAATAGCCCGGCATGACGGCACGGCTATCCGCCGTCAGGCCGCGAATATCGATTTTGCCATTGGCCGCATTGGCCAATTCTGGGGCGAGGCAATCAAGGCGCATAGGAGCCTCCTTGCGTTTCAGCCGCCAGCAATTTGGCCGGTGAACGGTTGATAAAGGCTTCTTTGACCTGTTCATTTTTCGGCAAGACGCCAAGAATCGGGGCGATGCGCTCGACAATGTCACGCGTCGTTGGGGCGGCGTTCCAGCCAGCCGTGGCATAACCAAACGAGCCTTCAATGGCTGCCGGTTCGTCAAACATCACAAAGGTGACATAACGCGGCGAGGCGGCCGGGAAGCCGCCAATGAAACTTGTGGTCAGGGCGTTTTCGTCATAGCTGCCATTATTCGGCTTGTCGGCAGAGCCGGTTTTGCCAAGCACGCCATAGCCTTTAACCTCAGCGCTTTTGCCAGTGCCCAGCTCGACCACGTTACGCAACATACGACGCAGACGCGTACTGGTCTCGCCGCTAATCACACGCTGGCCAACCGGCATTGATACTTTCTGCAAACTTGGCGGATACAGCACACCGCCATTAATCATCGCCGCGCCCGCCACAAGAGCATGCAATGGCGTAACCGCAATGCCATGACCATAAGAGGCGGTGGCGCGTTCAATATCTGTCCAGCGCGATGGGGCAATCGGGGTCTGGCGCGCCGGAAACGAGAAATCCACCGGATCGGTGAGACCGAGTTTCTGCAAAAAGGCGAAATGTTCTTCATCCGGCACACGCAGGGCCAATTTAGCCGAGCCAATATTCGACGAATAGGTGACGATACCATCGACTGATAGCGGCCCCTCTTGCGGATGGTCATCGCTGATTTCATTGCCGCCAATTTTCAACACTTCATCGACGTCGAATAATTTATCGGCTTCGACATAGCCGCCATCAATCGCCATGGCGGCGGTGAAGATTTTGAAGATTGAGCCAAGCTCATAAACCCCTTGGGTGACCATATTGAAATGGCCTTCATTGCCATCGGCCATTGGGCGGTTGGCATCGAAGTCGGGCAGTGAGACTGAGGCGATAATCTCGCCATTATGGGCGTCCATCACCATGGCGGCGGCTTTTGACGCTTTGTGTTTCACCATCGCTGCATATAGCTCGTCGCGCACCGCGTGTTGCACGCGAATATCGAGGCTGGTTTCAAACACCTCATTGCGCGGCGCATAAGGCGCTTCGTCGTCAAGCTGGTCGATGAGCAATTCCAGCCCGAGCAGGCCGCGCATGTCAGAACTGGTAAAACCGACAATATGGCTGGCGACCTTGCTGGTTGGATAGACACGGCTCGGCTGGTTGCGCAGTTTCAGGGCCGGATTACCGAGATTCAAAATCGCCATGCGCTGATCCGGCGTCAGACGCGAGGCCAGTTTCACATAGGCACTATTGCCGGACAAAAGCCGCGTCGCCCGCGCTTCGGCCAAATCCGGGAGAATATCTTTCAATTGCACAACGACGCGGGTTGCATCCGTAATCTCGCGCGGGTTGGCACCCAAAGTTGTGGTGGTGATTTGCGTCGCCAAAACCACGCCATGGCGGTCGGTGATGATGGGGCGGGTTTGCGCATCTGTGGCGCCGGCCGAAATCGAAAAGCTCGGCCCCTCGCCCATCATCGTCAGATAGGTCAGGCGCGCGGTCAGCACACAGAACAGGGCAACAAAAGCCACTAGGGCCAAACGCAAACGCTGGCGGGTTTGCTCGGCCGCGTGATGCGCCAAATCGGTCGAGTGATGACCAAGACGGTGACCAAGCACCGCCGCCCAATCGCCACCAGCGCGCACAACGGGGAGTTTATTGCGGTTCATTGAACACCTCCCCTTGCTGCATCAACACGGTAATCGGACGAATTTCTTGCGGCCGCAAATCAATCACCTGCTCGGCCTTTAAATAGGCCAAATCGAGATAACGTTCTGCTAAGGCCTGCAAGCGGCGCGGGTCGTTGAGACTGCTCCATTCGGCTTGTAAGGTTTGGCGATAATCGGCTTCGGCAATAATCGCGCGCTCGGCCTGACGCAGGGCGCGTATTTCAGCTTCGGCGCTATAGCGGATGTGGTACAGCGCGGCGACCAGCACAATCAGCACAACCGCCATAATGGCATTTACCCACCTAATCATGGCGCCACCTCAATTTGCGGCGCCCGTGCTGGCATCAAATCTGTGGCCAGCGGATAAGGTGCGGCCTCGGTGCGTTGCGCTGCCCGCAAACGGGCTGAGCGGGCGCGTGGGTTTTCGGCAATTTCTTCGGCCCGTGGCTTGACGCTGCGCTTGTCCAATTCGGCGAAGCTGGCATCGGGGGCCACTTGGTCAGGCTGGTGGCGCGATGGGCGTCCAGCGCGACCAGTGCGCGGGGACAAGAATTGTTTGACCATGCGATCTTCCAGCGAGTGGAATGTGACCACACCGAGGCGCCCTTCGGGGCGTAAAATTTGTTCCGCCGCCTGCAAGCCGCGCAGCAGTTCACCAAGCTCATCATTTAGGTAAATCCGCAGCGCCTGAAATGTACGGGTCGCCGGATGCGCTTGCTTCATGCGCGGCTGACCGAGCACGCTGCACACCAGCTCGACCAAATGCGAGGTCTGGCTAATTTCTTGGCTGTCGCGTTTTTCGACAATCGCCCGGGCAATCGCGCGGGCCCGGCGCTCCTCGCCATAAACAAACAAAATATCGGCCAGCAAATCAGCATCGGCAGTGTTGATTAATTGCGCGGCAGAGAGACCATCGCGGCTCATCCGCATGTCGAGCGGCCCATCGCGCATGAAAGAAAATCCGCGTTCGGCCTGATCAAGCTGCATGGAGGACACACCCAAATCCAGCATCACTCCATCGACTTGGCGATAACCAGCCTCAGCCAACAAACGCGCCATATCGCCAAAACATCCCTCAAGGCAGACCAGACGCTCGCCATAGGTCTCTTTCAGCGGTGCGGCATAAGAAAACGCTGTCGGGTCGCGGTCAATCGCCAATACGGTGCAGTCGGCAGCGGCCAAAACAGCGCCCGTATAACCGCCCGCACCAAACGTGCCGTCGACGTAGACGCCACCCTCTTTAGGGGCCATGGATTGGCAAACTTCAGTCAATAAAACCGGAATATGGGCCGCTATTTCGGAAGCCGGAGACGGTGACGGGGTCACGTCCTGCGATTGCGTCACGTGGCCCCGACTTCTCATTGTGCTGCCCCGCCTGGAGGCCCGCCTGACAATGATTTCAGCAAGGCACGATTTTCAAGCGCTTTGGCCCGCGCATTGGCGCGATGGGCGGCATAGGCGTCGGGGTTCCAAATCCGGAACTTGCTGCCCATGCCGACGAAACACAGAGCTTTTTCAATATTGGCGTGGTGCAATAAAGCTTCGGGCAGGGAGACGCGGCCCTCAGCATCAAAACTCAGCGTATAGCTGTCGCCAAACAATACCGAGGCCATGGCTTCATATTCTTCTGAAAACGGATCGAGCTTATCGACCATCTCATTATAGGCACGGCTCAGCGCAGGGCCGCCGCCTTCAATGGTGGCTTCGGTGAAAGAAGGATAAATGAAGATACTCGGGGTTTCGCTAGACGCCCCATTTTGAGCGATGATAGCTGAGCGGAAGACAGCCGGAACCGAGACGCGCCCTTTGGCGTCGATCTTGCCCTCAATGGTTGACATGAACATGCTCACGTCGCGCCTCCACTCTTATCACTGCATCCGTCGATGCATGCCCTTATGGGATATACTGGGATAGCATGGGATTTCATGGGCGTCAATGGGATTTTACCCCTCAGCGACACAAAATATCGCCAAATTTTGGCAGAAATCCGGTGGTTTCCGGCCAAACGGCACAAAATCCGAAAAATTATGTAAATTCAGCAAAAAAGGCCAGATGGTCTATAAGCCGGGTTCTGTACGCACCATAAGGTGGCGGTGACCATTCATCTGGGATGCCTGTTACCAGACACCTCGTGCAACCTACCCGGGCAACGATCCGGAAACAGATCATGTGTTGCCCCTATTTGGTCTTGCTCCCGACGGGGTTTACCCTGCCACTGCTGTTACCAGCAGCGCGGTGCGCTCTTACCGCACCCTTTCACCCTTACCGCTTGCGCGGCGGTCTGCTCTCTGTGGCACTTTCCCTAGAGTCGCCTCCGCCGGACGTTATCCGGCGTCGTGTTTCCGTGGAGCCCGGACTTTCCTCCCTTGTTGATTTACATCACAAGAGCGATCACCCAACCATCTGGCCCATCACTGGATTACGCCCCCACCCGTCTCGCGTCAAGTGAGATATATCTGACCTAGTGGCGGCGCGCCGCGCGACATAAGGCATAGATGAGGGTCTGGGTTTCGGCATCAGCCACCCCATCAATCCGTGTTGGCCGGAAATGGCGTTGAAAACTAATAATGACAGACTCCAAAGCCGCCCCAAAGACACCGTCTTGCGCGACCTTGTAGCCAAATGCACTGAGCGCTTGCTGCAAGGCGGCGACAGCCGGATTTTGCATGTCGCGGCGCAAGGCCTCGACCGGTTCAACCGCCTCCGCATCGAGCCACAGGCCGATACCGTGGCCCGCCAGACGCGCCCAATCGAGCGCTTCGCCTGGGTCGGTTTTGCGGCCCGGGGCAACATCGCTATGCCCCAACACGCCAGCAGCGGCAATGTTATGGCGGGCGATAATATCTTGCGATAGGTCAATCAAGCTGGCGATTTGCGCTTCTGGGTAGGCCGCCATCGTGCCATCTGCCGCATGCCCCTGATGGTCTAATTCGATACCGATAGAGGCGCTATTGACGTCTTCAATGCCGCCCCAAAAGGCGACGCCTGCATGCCATGCGCGCGACGCCTCATCGACCATTTGGATAATCTCGCCGGTTTGGGAAATCAAATAATGCGCCGATACTTTGCTTTGTCGGTCGCACAGCCGCGCTACCGCCGCCTCGGGGCTGTCCATATTGGTGTAGTGCAAAATCAGCAGCGACACCGGCAAGCTGCGGGCATCAAAATTCGGTGACGGGGTTTGTTGAATGTGCATCGCGCCGTCGCCACTCACAGCACATTACCTGCGGGGGCGACCTCGCGTTTGCGCAGCCCGATAATCAACACGCCGGTTAAAGTCACGGCGCTGCCAATCCAGAAGCGGAGGCCAAATTCATCGCCCCAAACAAACACCCCGAAGACAATGCCAAAAATCGGCGCCATTAAGGTCAGCGGTGCGGTGACAGAGACGTCATAGCGTTGCAGCAAATAATACATGCCGGCGTGACCAACTAAGCTGGCCCCAATGGCGGTGTAGACCACCCCGCCCCAGCCCATCCAGCTGGCTTGCGTCAGCACTGCCACATGATTGTCTTCAAATATCAGCGAGGCAGCGAGCAAAGGCGGCCAGCTCAGCATGGCGATCCAGCCCTGCATTTGATAGACCCCAGTGTGATTAATGCGTTTCATAATGATGGTGCCGCAAGAGCCGATAAAGGCGGCGCCGACCACCAGCAACAGCCCCAGACGCTCATTCACCACAGCCGGGTCAAAGCTGATAATCATCACACCGGCAAAGGCTGAAATCACCCCCAACCAGCGGCGCCAGCGCACTTGCTCGTTCAAAAAAACAATCGACATAATGGTGCTGATCGGCACGCCGAGCTGGGTCGCCACGGCGACGGAGGAGACATTTTCGGCGACCGACATGCCGCCATAAAAAAGCGCAAAATGCGCCGAGCCCATGGTCATGGAAATGATCAGGATTTGCGGCATATTGCCCGGCACATAGCGGACAAACGGCAATAAAATCATCGACAGCATGAGATACCGCAGGGCGGTAAACAGCATTGGCGGAATTTCTTCCACACCGGCTTTACCGGCGACGAAGGTGAACCCCCAGACCAAGCAAATGATGAACATGAGAAAAAGATGTCGTGGCGCCATGGATTCGATGTAGCATGCGGCAATCAAAAGCGCTATAGCCGCGTTTAACTGTTATTGTTACCTGACTTGGACTTTTCATGCCTGCCCTGCTTTTTGACCTCGACGGCACTCTCGCCAACACCAATGCCGACCTGCACGCGGCGATGAACCATGTATTGGTGAAATATGGCTATGACGAAGTGCCCAGCAACGCCGTGCACCACATGATTGGCGGCGGCGCGCGGATGATTTTGCAGCGCGGGCTGGCCGAAAACGGCGTCACCTTTGACGACGACAAACTCGACATCGCCACAGAAGAACTGGTGCTGTGTTACGACCAAAACATCGACACCTATACGCATGTCTATGACAATCTGATGCCGATTTTAGACAATGCCCGCGCCGCCAATTATAAAATGGCCGTGGTCACCAATAAGCGTGAAAGCCTGTCGAGCAAATTGCTGTTCCGGCTCAACATTCACGCCTATTTCGATGTGCTGATTGGCGGCGATACGCTGCCCACCCGCAAACCCGACGCGGCACCGATTACCGAGGCCCTAAAGCGCCTCGGCACTCCCGCTGACGAGGCTTTGATGGTCGGCGATAGCGAAGCCGATACAGGCAGTGCACGGGCTGCCAATGTCGCCTGTCTGTGCGTCAGTTTCGGTTATCGTCGGGTCAGCCTCGACGGGCTTGGCGCCGACGCGATTATTGATGATTACAGCGAATTTGCCGCCGCCGCCAAAGCTCTGAAACCGGGCTTGTTCGACGCGCTTTAGAATTTCAACCGAACCGCTAAACCACCGCCATGGGTTTCGACCCCGTCGCCAAAGGCGCCTCGATATTCAAAATCAATGGCGAAGAAGTCATTATAAGCGGAAATCCCAAAACCAATGGCGGCTTTGTCTTCCATCTCTTCAGTGGTCTGAAGGGTGAAGGTTTCGCTGCGACCAACGAAATTGGCAGTGGCTTGATAAGGCTCATAAGTGTTGACGGTTTCCATGCCGACATAATAGCTCGGGGCCCATGAAATATCGTAAGTTGAGCGACCGGCAAACACACTGCGGCCACGCAAGCCGATATAAGAAGTGGTAATCTCTGACTCGGCATCGCCCACTTGCATGGCAAAACCGTATGACGCGATAGAATTTTCGGTATAGCCGTCTTGGTCGAGGAAGAAGTAATCAACGCCGCCTTCAAGCTGCAACTGGTGCTTGCCAGTAAGGATTGGCACAATCACTTTGGCCGATGCGCCAACCGTTTCGGCATCCCATGTCGCGCGCAGTGTATCGCCCAGCGTGGCGACTTCCACCGTCCGCAAGGATTCCATTTCCGTGGCCCCCACTTGCCCGGTCAGCTCGACGCCAATCGGCCCGAGGGACTGCGCCACATAAGCACCGATTGACACCCCGTCGCTTTTCACTTCATTGACCAAAGCGCCGTTTTTCTCATCAATATTGGTGAAGTTCATTTGCATGAACACACCGACCGCATCGAGACCAAGAAGCGGCATATCGTAACCGGCAGCGAGGCTGAAGCTATCGCCATTTAGCGTATCCGACTCGGTGGTCGCATCTTGTTTGGTGTAATGGCCAAATTGCTGCACCCA
>JAHEIG010000034.1 GCA_024639515.1 Rhodobiaceae bacterium
TCTAAAAAGGCTCTGATGACAAAAACGAACACATAAACGCTATAGGGCGCGGTAGAACTCAAAATCCATTGGCGGTTGGAAACAAACACGCTGACACCGGCCGAGATGATTATCGAAATGAAGGTAAAAGTGACGAACCCCAAAATCAAATGCGGCACAAATGTGCCGCCTTCAAAGTTGTTAAAAATCAAAAGTTTTATGGCAATCAAAACCGCGAATGAGAGCACCACCCACAACACGCCAAGTTTCGAAAAGCTATAGCGCGCCCGCATTTCGCGCCTCGCCATTTGTTTTATGAAAGGTGCATATTTTGCCGACGCTGCTACGTCGGCCCATGCTGTCTTTATCGGTGTCGCGAAAAACCGCCGCAACGCTGTCATTACCATATTCTCGAATCCTATTTTTGTCGCTTTGGGCAATCGACCAAATGACTCATATATGAGACTAACACAGCCCACCTTGGCTGGTCTATCGGGTCACAGCACCAAGGCGCGTTCATTGTCTATGAAATGGGCTAATACGTCACGCACTTGTGCGGTTGAAACCGATTTTTTTCAATGCCGGACTATTGGCGATAGGATGACCGCACGCGCCCACCAAGGTTTCATTTACGCAAAAACCTAAACGCCAGTTTTCTAAATATTGTTGAGCCTTTTAGTGCGCTGAACAGCCGATTGCTCAAAAACTGTTGCCGCTTATATTGGCTTGAATTGACCTCCTCGCCGCCCAACAGGAAAAACGCGTCTTTTGCACTTGGAAGCTTGTCGCGGTTTTTTGACATTACAAACCAGCTTTGCGCTGGATGAAACCAATACAGCCGACGCCAGTGACAGCCTATTTGTTGGAAGGTTTTCTTAATCGTGCGCGGCGTGAAGCTTGTGGCGCCTGGATAAACACCCTTGAAGCAACGAAATATACTCGAGTGATGGTCGGCAGTCGGTCACGCAACAACTGGAAAGGTTTTCAATTGACGTCTTTTGAACAACGCTTGAAAAATTGCGAAGGGCTGAGATCAGGTCATTACCCATTTACAGTTGAGTCGATATTAGCATTCAATAGCCTCATGTTTCTTGATTGCCTTAATGATTTGTTCGTCTGTGTACCGCTTCTTCATATCGAGATCTCCATCGTGTTAGATTAACTGGAAATCTCATCGTGGTCATGGTTCTAAAAATGGGGGATAGGTCAGATCTCGACGTGCGATCGCACTGGGCTAAAAGGTTCGTTGCATAATGGAGTATAAAGAGATGCCATTTTTTGAGAGGTATCTGCTAAAATGTTCGTTATAAAAGCGAATATATAATGCATCGAAATTTATAAAAACATTCCTTAATAGGTGGTTTATGGAAATACTGATACATGCTGGGCGGCATAAATCTGGGACAAGTTCTATACAGAGGACGCTTTATAATAACCGTAAGGTGCTCTCTGATATGGGTGTTCTATATCCTCATTATGGATGTCGAGGTTACGGCCACCATGAGCTTGCGGAGAGGCTTTCTATAAAAAATGAAAGTGATGAAACATCTTATAACGAGGCTTTAGAGATTTGGAACAACATTCTAAAAAGCTCGGGGCCAAGTCAAGATAAAATTGTTTTGAGCTCTGAGGCTTTTCAGAATTGTTCTCCCCTACATATAGCTAGTTTTTTTAAAGGTCATAGTGTTAAGGTGGTTTTTTATGTCAGAAATAAGGTTGATTATCTCGCTTCTGCTTACCTTCAAAAAGTTCATGCTACCGATTATTCGGGATGTGCAGGAAGCTTTTTGAATAACCATTTTAACGTTGATTATTCAAAATATATTAATCAATGGGTAAGCGTCTTTGAGAAAAATTGTATTTTACGTATCTTTGATAGGGCTACCCTTGTTAATGGCGATGTTTGCGAAGACTTTTTTTATCACTTTTTACCCAAAGTCGTAAGTTGGGAAAAAATTGAAAATGACGTTAACCCAAGCTTGCCGGTAGAGGTCTTAGAATTCAAAAAAGCTCTGAACAATCTATATCCTGAACTTGCATTTGATCAGAGAGTTTATTCTGCTTTATCGCTTGCTTCTATCAAATTGAAAGATAGTAATAAATTCGTTGTTCCAGACAGCGCGTTCTTTAAAGTTTTGGGGAAAGTGAAAGAGGGTGATAATACCGTCGAAAATGTTTCTGGTGTTAGTGTGCCGTTTCAATATCCAATTAAGCGCCGTCCTGACTTCAATAAAGATGTATTGCTAAAAGTAAAACATTTTTTTGATTCAGTTGACTATAATGTTGATTTTGAAAAAATTGAAAATGCAGCAATGCAGTCTTTTAATATTTACTCAATGGAATTTGATTCATCAATAAGGAATGTAGAGAAAGAAGTTTTTTTTGCTGAAAATTACAGTAAGTCAATAGATAAAAAGGGTGTCATTTTTTCTGATGGAGTGTCAGAAACTTTTTCTTTGCCTAAAGTGGCACGATATGGCGTTGGTTGTTCAGATAAGCACCTTTCTGAAGCTAATTTTAGAATTTACAATAGAATGTCATATATGGATTACGCAAAAGTTTTGCTTCCGCATGGTGTTATCATTAACGGAAATGAAATTTTAGAAGAATCCCTATGGATGTCAAAACTGAATAGATCTAGTTACGCAGAAGCAAAAAAAGACTTCGGCTGGAAGTGGCTAGTAGATAAATCTGCCACAAATTTTGACTTACATGTGAGCGGAAGAGTTTTAATATGTTATTCTAATACTGCTTCAAACTACTTTCACTGGCATTTTGAGATATTAGCAAAGTTATGGGAGTACATAGCTAAATTTAGTCTCGAAAATATTGACTATGTTTATACAGGATGTTTTTCAGAAAATTCTTTCAAGTTTAAATCATTGATTGCTATAGGAGTTCCTAGAGAGAAAATATTGAATGACATTTCATCATCGTTTTCAGCAGACACGATTGTTTATCCTCTTTTGAACAGTGAGGTAGACATTCCATTGCTCCAAAGAATGAAGCCTTCTGGAGGAATTCACCATAAGGGATGGAGTAAAAGTTTTTGTTTAGAATTTCCTGAATATGTTCGCAGAAATATCTCATCTTTTAGCGATGTTAAAAGTAAAAAGCTTTTTGTTAATAGGATTGAAAATGGGAATCGTAAAATAATAAACGAATCAGAAGTAAAAGATTTTTTGATAAGTAGTGGTTTTGAAGAAATCGATCCTGGTATGGTTGACTATGAAACACAGGTGGAGAAGTTTTCTCAAGCATCTATTGTTGTGGGAATTCATGGAGCCGGTTTGACAAACACAATATATTGTCGTGATAATGTCAATGTTGTCGAATTAATTCCAAATGATTACGAGGATGTTGGTTATAGGATGCTGTGCCAAATTAAAAATATGGCATATATTCCTATATACTGTGATCAGCCAGTAAAAATAAAAGAACACCCCAAGAATGACGATATCTTTGTGGACTTAAAAATTCTCGCCGAATTAGTTATTTGATTTTTGGCATTTATACCAGCGTATTATTTCTCAATTCAGTGGGTTTGCAAAAAACTATCCGAACTCAGTAGGGCAGAAGGTTGAACAACCCAAGGGCTAGGATTGTCATCTGCTTGCTTGGCGACAGCTAAATATTTGGCCAGTTTTAATTCGACGGCCATGCAACCATTCTAAGAATTAAGCTTTAACAATATTATCTCTATCCGTGCTATTTCGCATCGCGTTACGCGTATCGATTATTAAAGCTGCTTCAGAAGCGAGAAATCCATAATTGATTTCGTCATGGTCCGTTACAATCAAAACAGCATCCACCGATGAGGCCATATCTAGATCAGATGATTTGCGCCCAGCAAGCCCACCATGTTCACGGGTCATTGGAATTATCGGGACATGCGGGTCATGAAAGGCAACTTGCGCACCCGCCTGCTCCAATAGCTCAATCAGAACAAGTGCCGGGCTCTCGCGCATATCATCAATATTCTTTTTGTAGGCAATGCCGATCAGAAGTATCTCGGCACCCGCTAATTTTTTATCCTGTTTGGCCAAGCCTTCTTCTAAGCGCTGAACTACATAATTCGGCATATTGGTGTTAATTTCGCCAGCTATGCTTCATTAAAGGGGAATCGGCTTTCAAATAAAGAACCAGAGAAACAGCTGAATAAAATAATAAGAATGCTTAACCAAAATAATAAGAATGATTAACCAAAATAATAAGAATGATTAACCAAAAAAATGATACGTTTTGGCTAAATGAAAATCTGGCTGTTGCCGAAAGATGTATGGTAGGGCTTGGGGGGTGAGGAACTACCCATCACTAGGTGTCGTCACTCATTTCTCTATCCGCATAGCTCTACATGGGGGTCGTGGTCATACAATTTCCGGTACGTCAAGCATTGCCTTTTTTATGACGTCGTCCGACAGTTCAAGGTCTTTCATTTCACCGCGCAAATATCGATCATAGGACGCGAGATCGAGATGGCCGTGACCGCACAGCGCAGTGAGAATGGTTTTTTCTTGTCCACTTTCTTTGCAATCCAAAGCTTCACGAATAGTAGCGGCAATTGCATGGGTGGGTTCCGGTGCCGGCACAATACCCTCACTGCGTGCAAACTTTATTGCACTTGAGAAACACTCTAGCTGCGGCACGGCAATAGCCTCCACCAGACCCAGCTCATAGACATGCGACACAAGTGGCGCCATACCATGATAGCGCAGCCCTCCAGCGTGAATGGGTTCTGGAACAAACCCATGTCCCAATGTATGCATTTTCATCAGCGGCGTAAGCCCTTCAGTATCGCCAAAATCATAACGATACTCGCCCTTGGTCAAGGTCGGACAAGCCGCAGGTTCCACACAGCGGACTACAGGGTTTATGTTGCCTGAAAGTTTTTCGCGCAGGAACGGGAAGGCAAGCCCACCAAAATTAGAGCCCCCGCCGGTGCACCCCACCAAAACATCCGGGGTTTCATCCACCTTGGCAAGCTGCAACAGGGCTTCCTCACCAATGATCGTCTGATGCAGCAGTACATGATTAAGCACGCTACCCAGTGCGTAGCGAACGGTTTCGTCTTCCATGGCTTCGCTAACAGCCTCGGAAATCGCGATACCCAAAGAGCCGGGGTGGTCAGGATTTTCCGCCAACAGTTTGCGGCCAAACTCTGTTACATTGGAGGGACTAGGGTGCACTTTACCACCCCATGTCTCCATCATGGTGCGCCGGTGCGGTTTGGCGAGATAACTTGCTGCAACCTGCCAGATTTCGCATTCAAGTCCAAATTGCACACAGGCAAATGCCAGTGAGCTTCCCCATTGCCCCGCCCCGGTCTCTGTTGTCAGTTTCCGAATTCCTTCTCGCGCATTGTACCAAGCTTGAGGCACGGCAGTGTTGGGCTTGTGAGAACCCGCCGGGCTAACCCCCTCATATTTATAAAAAATCTTGGCTGGCGTGTCGAGAAGCTTTTCCAAACGCCTAGCTCGGAAGAGAGGCGACGGACGCCAGAGCCGATAAACATCTAGCACCTCACCCGGGATATCAATATAACGCTCAGTGCTAAGTTCCTGCTCCACCAAAGCCTTTGGGAATAGCGGCGCGAAATCTTCTGCGGTGGCTGGTTGGTGCGTGCCCGGATGCAAGGCCGGTGGTGGTGGCTCAGGTAGGTCTGCAACAATATTATACCACTGGGTAGGCATTTCATCCTCGTCCAGCAGAATTTTGGTCTTTTCGCTCATACTCCTACTACCTTTCTTAAACTTCTACTAGTATTTGGACTGCTCCCACTCAATAGTACCACTTGTAAGAAACCCTTATTTTATGAGGGCTAAGGGGCTACTCAAAAAAACTTAGGTACAACTTAGTTACCAAGTTATAAATAAAGGTGCTCTTATTCCCTTAGGTTTGCCTCATTGTATTTAAGTTAGATGACCTACAAGTTGACTTTTTGCTTAGGCAAGCCGCATGGTTAATTTTCTATATGAAAGCAGCAAATACCCCGCCACAGTTACGTCAATAATGGCACAAAATGCGGGATACCAGCTGAACACGCCCGGATTTATGAATAAAATATCGTGGTAGAAATCATAAAATCCGTGGCTTAACCAGGCTATTGCGACGATGAGGATTGCCGCCTTTGAACGCATGCCCCATGCCAAAAGACCGGTAAGAATATATGGTAATCCGTATAAGAACTCACTCAGAATGACCCTTCCATCCATCGCAAGCACGCCGAATAGCATGTAATAAACAGGCAATGTGAAAAGGAAAAATGGCCAAGCCATCTTATCCCAATCCTTCGTACGAATGAAATATACGGTCGGAATGATGAAGAGTATTCCAATCATAACACCTATAACGTCTGCCGACGGCATGGGCCCAACCTCCTCTCGTGTTTTTTCGAGCGTTGCACCAACCTCACATCGTAGTCAAGTTTTATTGGTTTTCGTGGATTTAGCATTATTCCCACTCAATCGTGCCGGGCGGCTTTGAGGTGACGTCGTAGACGACGCGGTTGATGCCGCGCACTTCGTTGATAATGCGGGTACTGACGCGGCTCAGAAAGCTGTGCTCATAGGGATAATAATCCGCCGTCATGCCATCGGTTGATGTGACAGCGCGTAGGGCACAGACATAGTCATACGTCCGGCTATCGCCCATCACGCCGACGGTGCGTACCGGCAGCAAGACAGCGAAAGCTTGCCAGATTTCGTCATATAATCCGGCTTTGCGTATTTCATCGAGATAGACGATGTCGGCTTTGCGCAGAATATCGAGTTTTTCTTGCGTAATTTCGCCTGGGATACGAATGGCAAGGCCAGGCCCAGGGAAAGGATGGCGGCCCACGAAACTATCGGGCAAGCCCAGCTCGCGGCCCAGCGCGCGCACTTCGTCTTTGAACAATTCGCGCACTGGCTCGACCAGTTTCATATTCATCCGCTCCGGCAGACCGCCGACATTGTGGTGGCTTTTAATCGTCACGCTTGGCCCGCCAGTGAAAGACACGCTTTCAATGACATCTGGATACAGCGTGCCTTGGGCCAAGAAGTCGGCGCCGCCAATATTATTGGCTTCGGCTTCAAACACATCGATGAATGTGCCGCCGATGATTTTGCGCTTTTGCTCTGGGTCGCTGACGCCCTCCAATTTGCCGAGGAACAAATCGCTGGCATCATTGTGGATCAGGCGAATATTGAAATGATCGCGGAACAAGCCGACCACCTGCTCGCTCTCGCCAGCCCGCATCATGCCGGTGTCGACATAAACGCAGGTCAGCTGCTCGCCAATCGCTTCGTGTAGCAGCACCGCCACCACCGAGCTATCGACACCGCCGGACAGGCCACAAATCACCCGTCCCTCGCCGACTTGGGCGCGAATATCGGCAATCGCGTTTTCGCGGAACGCCGCCATCGTCCAATCGCCAGCACAACCGGCGATATTATGGACAAAATTCGACAAAAGCTGGCTACCCTGCGGCGTGTGCACCACTTCGGGGTGGAACTGCACGCCGTAAATCTTGCGCGCTTCATCGGCAATCGCCGCATAAGGAGCGTTTTCGCTGGTGCCAATAACCGTGAAGCCGTCGGGCAGCGCGTTGACGCGGTCACCATGGCTCATCCAAACTTGAATTTGTTCGCCGACCTCGCCGACGCCGTCAAATAACGGCGATGCGGCTTGAATATTGAGAAAAGCGCGGCCAAATTCGCGTTCATCAGATTGCTCCACCTGCCCGCCCAATTGCTCGCACAAGGTTTGCTGGCCGTAGCAAATGCCGAGAATCGGTTTGCCGCTGGCTAAAATCGTTTCAGGCGCGCGTGGTGTATCAATATCGGCGACGCTGTTTGGCCCACCAGAGAGGATTACCGCTTTCGGGTCCATATCGGCAAATGCCTGTGCGCTTTGGTTAAACGGCACAATCTCGCAATAAACCCCACTCTCGCGCACACGGCGGGCGATTAATTGGGTGACCTGAGAACCAAAATCAACAATCAGCACACGATCCATTCAACCGTTTCCTTTACTCTTACGTCTAATTCTCACGCGACGCGGCTTGCGTGCGTTTGTCATTTATCAATTGACCCAAAGCCTCAGCCTCGCCACAGGCCGTATCACACACGGCGCGATATTGCTTTAAGGCTTTGTCAGCTAGGTCGAAATCTTCAGTATCTGCCGCTAAGCGGGTTTGCAACGCGCGGCCAGAGGCATTGGTCGGATCGATTTCCAGCCCGACTGTGACCAGCCGCAAGGCTTCGGCGTTGTCGCCATTTTGCTGCTGTACCCGGGCTTTCAAAATATAGGCCTCGGCATTGGCCGGATTTGCCGTCAATGCCAGATTGACCAGCTCATCGGCTTGCGCCACATCAGTGCCCGCCAGTGCCGCTTGCGCACGGGTGACGAGGCCTTCCGACAAAGAGCGGTATTCGGTCGAAATCGCCAGAGCCGGCGTCGTCAGACTGACGGCGATGGCGGAAGCGATAAAAAGATGAGAAAATTTGCGCATGTCGTTATCTCACATGAGAGTCGGTAAAAATCAAGCCGAGGCCGGCAGTTCCTCACAGCCAAGTATGGCACAAAACAGCCCGTCCGTATTGTAATTCAGCGGGTGAAACTGCACCTCACCAAGCCCCGCATCGGCGTGCTGAAAGCCCAACGCCTGTAGTGCTGTGGTGTGCCGGTGAAAGCTCGGCTGTGCAGCGAGAAACTGCTCGATAATGGCGGCGTTCTCAGAGGCAAAAACCGAGCAGGTGGCATAGACCAGCCGCCCGCCCGGGCGCACATAACGCGCCGCCTCAAGCAAAATCTCTAATTGCAGTTGGTTCAAATCAGTAAGCTGTTGCGGGGTCAGGCGCCATTTGGTTTCCGGCGCCCGCCGCCAACGCCCCGAGCCACTGCAGGGCACGTCAGCTACCACCACATCGCAACCCTGCTCGAGCGTCGCCAGCATCGCCTCGTCGCCGGCTTCGATAATTGACACGCCAGCCCGTTCAGCCCGTTGGGTGATTGGCCGCATGCGGCGCCGGTCGCCATCATGGACAATCAACCGCCCGCGATTGCCCATCGACGCGGCCAGTGCCAGTGCCTTGCCGCCTGCGCCGGCGCAATAATCCAGCACCGTGTCGCCAGCTTGCGCATCACCCAGCAGCGCCACCGCTTGGGCACCCGCATCTTGAATTTCAATCAACCCATCAGTAAAAGCTTTCGACTGGCTGACATTGGCTGGCAAGGCGACGCGCAAGGCGCCGTCAATATGCCCGTGGGCAGCGGCCTCAAACCCCTCGTCGCGCAGGGCCGAAAGCGCAGTGTCCGCATCAGCTTTCAACCGGTTGACGCGGACATCGAGAGGCGCGCGGGTGGCCATCGCCGCCAGCACCTCGTCGCAAGCAGCGCCCAGTCCGGCGTCGAGTTCGTCGAGCGTCCAATCAGCGACATTGAGCTGACCAGCGCGGCTGGTCGCTGGGCGGGCCACGGCATCGCGCAGTATCTCTTGTTGCGCCTCAGTGAGCGGCGCTGGTGCATAATTTTGCCCATCGGCCAGAGCCAACACCTCATCCAGCGGCCACGCCTCATCAAAACACGAGACATAAGCCAACATGCAAATCAGCAGCGGGTCGCCCGTGCCGAGGCGCTCGCGCAACCCACCATAATGGCGCAATGTGGTGAATAGCGCGTCGCTCAAAAAGCGGCGATCTTTGGAACCGGCATATCGATTGGCGCGGCCCCAGTTTTTGACAATCTGGTCAGCCGCTTGCTTTGCCGACAGGGTTTCGGCCAAAAGGTCTGAAAGCGTTTGAAGGCGTGCTGCGGGGCGCACTAGTTTTTGCCAGAGCCTGGATAATTCGGCGCCTCGCGGGTGATGGTGACATCATGCACATGGCTTTCAACCAGCGAGGCTGAGCTCATCCGGATAAACGTCGCACGCTCGTGCAAGTCAGCAATCGTCGCCGAGCCGGTATAGCCCATGGCAGCGCGCAGACCACCAACCAATTGGTGCACCACTGGTTCGACCGAGCCTTTGAACGGGATTTGCCCCTCAATGCCTTCTGGCACCAGCTTATGGGTGTCAGAAATATCCTGTTGGAAATAGCGATCAGCCGAGCCGCGTGCCATGGCACCAACCGAGCCCATACCGCGATAGGATTTATAGCTCCGGCCTTGATAGAGGAACACCTCGCCCGGGCTTTCTGTTGTGCCCGCCATCAGCGAGCCAATCATCGCGCAACTTGCACCAGCGGCCAATGCTTTGGCCAAATCGCCTGAATATTTAATCCCGCCATCGGCAATTACCGGCACACCAGCGGCGCGACCGGCTTCGACGGCATCCATAATGGCGGTTAATTGCGGCACACCCACACCGGCCACCACGCGGGTGGTGCAAATCGAACCCGGGCCAATGCCGACTTTAATCGCGTCGGCGCCGGCATCAATCAGCGATTGAGCGCCGTCTTTGGTAGCAACATTACCGGCCATCACCTGAACCGAGGTCGACAGGGCTTTCAATTTTGAAACCGCTTCGGCAACCCGCACGGAGTGACCATGCGCGGTATCGACAACAATCAAATCAACGCCCGCGTCAATCAGAGCTTTTGAGCGTTCAAACCCCTCATCGCCGACCGTCGAGGCGGCGGCGACGCGCAAACGACCTTGGTTATCTTTGGCGGCATTTGGGTGAAGCTGGGCTTTTTCCATATCTTTGACGGTCACCAAGCCGATGAGTTTGTAATTGTCATCAACAACCAGCAGTTTCTCAATCCGGTTTTGGTGCAGCAGGCGCTTGGCTTCGTCATGCGCCACTGCGTCTTTCACGGTGATCAGATCATCCTTGGTCATCAGCTCAGACACGGGCTGATTAGGGTTGGAGGCGAAGCGCACATCACGATTGGTCAAAATACCGACCAATTTGCCGTCGGTTTCGGTCACTGGCACACCAGAAATTCTATTTTCGGTCATCAGGTTTAGCGCATCGACCAATTTGGCGTCGGGGCCAATGGTCAGCGGGTTGACCACCATGCCGCTTTCAAATTTCTTCACCTTAATGACTTCGGCGGCCTGTTCTTCATGCGTCATATTGCGGTGCAGCACGCCAATGCCACCGGCTTGCGCCATGGCAATCGCCATATCGCTTTCGGTGACCGTATCCATGGCCGCAGAGAGCAAGGGAATACCGAGCGAAATCGTGCGCGATACTTGCGTTGAGGTGTTGGCTTGGGATGGCAAAATAGATGACTCGGCTGGCACCAGCAGAACGTCATCAAAAGTCAGGGCTTCGCGGAACATGTGTCAAATCCTCTCAGGGCCTGTGTGGCCTGTATTTGACGAGTTCATGTATCACTTATTGGCCCTGCTTGGCAAAGATATTCTTATGGCGCGACAAAATACACCAGTTTTTGGCCTTTTCAGCTGTTAATCGTCGAGATTGAGCGGCCCTTTGAAGTCCAATGCCACGACATAAAGCTCAACCGATTCTTTTCGGCTCGATTTCGGCTTCATGTGATGCACACTGCCAAAGTGGCTTTTCAGCTCTTTCAGCAGCTCGCTGGAGGTGCCGCCCTGAAACACTTTGGCACAAAAACTACCGCCCGGCTTCAACACATCAAAAGCAAACCATGCCGCAGCTTCGGCCAACGCCATGGTGCGTAAATGGTCGGTTTGGCGGTGACCTGTGACCGCTGCCGCCATATCGGAAATCACAGCATCGGCGCGACGGCCAGCCAATTGTTGGGTTTTCTCCGGCGCGTCATCGGCGAGAAAATCAAGCTGCAGAAAATCGACCCCTTGGATCGGTTCCATGTGCTGAATATCAATCGCCGCGACAAAGCCTTTTTGGTTTACCGCGCCGACACGTTGGGCCGCAATCTGAGCCCAGCCGCCCGGCGCACTGCCGAGGTCAATCACGCAACCGCCCGGCTTGAACATTGAAAAGCGATCATCCAATTCGATAATTTTATAAGCGGCGCGCGAGCGATAGCCGTCTTTCTGCGCTGCCGCCACATATGGGTCATTAAGCTGGCGTTCCAGCCATCTGGTCGAAGACAATGTGCGCCCACGCGCGGTTTTAACTTTGGTTTTCATACGATTGCCGCGACGTTGACCATCGCCGACACCAGCCGCACCTCTATTTTTAGCCACTGGCCTGCCCCTCATTGGTCACCAGATTAGGCAGCGGGGCGGCTTTACGACGCCGGCCACGACGCCGACGGCGGCGCAAATCTTGGCGGATCATCCGCAGTAACATACCCTCGCGCAAACCGCGATCGGCGACCGAAAAACTTTCCACCGGCCAGCGCTCGTAAATCACTTCCAGCACCGCACAGCCAGCCAGCACCAAATCGGCGCGTTGCGGGCCGATGCACAAATTGGCGGCCAATTCATCACGGCTCAGCGAGCGCAATTCGGTAATCACTTTGCGAATATCATCGGCTGAGATGGTCGAGCCATCGACGACGCTGCGGTCATAGCGGGCCAGCCCCATTTGCACGGCGGCCAATGTGGTGATGGTGCCGGAGGTGCCGATAATCTGCAATTTATCAACATCGGTGATGACTTGCTGGCGATCCATAAATTCGCTCAATCGTTCGCGGGCTTCTTGGCGCATTTCGTCATAGCCGTGTTCATACTGGCCGGCCCCGGCATGGCGCTCGGCCAGCCGCACCACACCGAGCGGCAGAGAGGCGCTATCGGCCATGTCAAAATGGCCATTGCTGCCACGGTCGAGGCGGGTCACTTCGGTGCTGCCGCCGCCAATGTCGAACAGGATAATGTTATCGGCCTGTTGATCGAACAAAGAGCCACAGCCAATAGCCGCCAGCTCGGCTTCTGTCTGGCCGTCAATAATGTCCATGCGCAGGCCGGTTTTGCGTTTAATTTGGTCGATAAAGGCCGGGCCGTTGGTGGCATCGCGGCAGGCTTCGGTGGCGACACAGCGGATCCGTTTGACCTTGGCGCGACGAATTTTGCTGGCGCAAATGCCCAAAGCGGCAATCGTACGCTGCATCGCGTCTTCGCTAATATTACCGCTGGCATCCAGCCCCTCGCCGAGGCGCACAATGCGGGAGAAACTATCGCGGACTTTGAAGCTCTTGCCGTCGCGCTCAACAATCAGTAAGCGACAGCAATTAGTGCCGAGATCAACCGCCGCATAAAGCGATTTTGGCGAACAAGAAAACGCCCCGCGCCGCCGACGGCGGGGTCTTTTTCTGCCATTTTCTTGGCTCGACGCGCTTTCGCTTGGAGACCTATTCGACATATTAATTTCCATACGCCGACATGAACGCCATGCCGGACGGGGTTTGCCCTTAAACAAAGGATAGCAAGCTGTCGCTTTAATGCCAATATATATGTCGCGTCCATGCCAGTTAGGCAAAAGCAAGTTTCAATTGTCTGGGGCAAACTTCCCGCTATACTTCTGCGATAGGTTTAACCAGCTGGCCCGTCGCCCCTGAAGACGACATCAAACCAGCTGACGCATTCGTGGAAACCGCCCGCTGTTTTCGCTTTTTAAGGAGTAACCAATGTCAGATAATCACAAATTAGAGACCCTTGCCCTGCATGCCGGATGGCGCGCCGACCCGAATACTGGCTCGGTGGCGGTTCCGATTCATCAAACAACCAGTTATCAGTTCGACAGCGCAGACCACGCTGCTAGCCTGTTTGCCTTGGCTGAACTGGGCAATATCTACACACGCTTGCAAAACCCGACAACCGATGTGCTCGAACAACGGGTCAGCGCGCTGGAAGGCGGCGCCGCTGCATTGGCTGTGTCGTCTGGCCAGACAGCCTCTGCCATGGCCATTCAAAATATCGCTCGGGCTGGTGATAATATAGTCTCCTCGACGAATCTTTATGGCGGCACATGGAACTTGTTCGCCAATACGATGAAAGATATGGGCATTGAGGTGCGGTTTGTTGACCCAAGCAATCCGGCAGATTTTGAAGCGGCGATTGATGATAAAACCCGCGCTTTCTATGCCGAGACCCTGCCCAACCCGAAACTCGAAGTGTTCCCGATTAAACAAGTCGCTGACATTGGTCGGGCCCACGGTATTCCGCTGATTATGGATAACACCGCCGCGCCAACCCTGTGTCGCCCGTTAGAACATGGCGCCGCTGTGGTGGTTTACAGCGCGACCAAATATATAGGCGGACACGGCACCTCCATTGGCGGGCTGATTGTCGATGGCGGCAATTTCGATTGGGAAGCGGCCGGCGCGCGCCAGCCAGCCCTGAACACGCCTGACCCGTCTTATCACGGGGCCGTGTGGAGCGAAGCGGCCAAGCCGCTCGGCCCGATTGCCTATGTTTTGAAAGCTCGCACCACGCTGTTGCGCGATATGGGCGGCGCGATGTCACCGTTTAACGCGTTTATGTTCCTACAAGGCATGGAAACCTTGCCGCTGCGGATGCGGGCGCATTGTGAAAACGCCGAGAAAGTCGCGAGCTTCTTGGCCGGTCACGACAAAGTCGAAAAGATTATCTATCCAAGCCACATGGACGGCGACGCCCGTGCCCGCGCCGACGCCGCCATGACCAATGGCTATGGTGCGCTGATGGGGTTTGAACTGGCTGGCGGTGCTGAAGCGGGTAAGAAGTTCATCAATAACCTGCAATTGCTGTATCATGTGGCCAATATTGGCGATGCGCGGTCACTGGCCATTCATCCGGCCAGCACCACGCACAGCCAACTATCGGTCGAGGACCAAGCGGCTTCGGGCGTGACGCCGGGCTATGTGCGCTTGTCGATCGGCATTGAACATAGCGACGATATCATCGCCGATTTGGCGCAAGCGATGGAAGCGGTTTAGGCCCCAAGGCCTCCGCATCACCTCAGCCCAGCGACTTGACTAAAACGTGATGGTGTGTCATTTATTAGTCAGAGTACGAACCGGAGGGAAGCTGTGGAGCTTATTTTCAAGTATTTACCGGTGCTTTTCGGTGGGCTTTTTCTCGGTCCCGTGACGGCTGAAATTCTCACCCGCTCATCGTTGATTGACCATCTCGGAAGACCTTCAGGCCAAGCAGATGCGGAACAAATCGCGCTGGGGCTATCGCTCACACAATTGTGCATGATTGCTGGCGCTTTATGGGGATTGGTCGCAGTGTTTAGAGGACGATGGATATGAGTAAGGCAATCACAGATGCAGAAGTCGCAAGCCTCAGTGATGACGCGCTGATGCGCTTAGAGCGCGAGATTGCCCGTAAATATATGACGGGCTTGTCGATTCCGATGGTGCTTTGGCCAACATTCAATGTTGGGATCTGGCTGTCTCTCTGGCCGCTGGTGATCATCGGCTCATTACCTCTTTGGGTGGCAGCCCCGATTGCACTACTCAACATGATGCTGGCTTATTTGCCGAGCCATGACGCCCAGCATGATAGTTATGCCCGCCCTGGCGAGCGCCTACGCTGGCTAAACCAGACAATTGGCCATGTCTCATCGGCTTTGTTGGCTAATTCCTACCGGATTTTGCGCGAAACCCATCTCGAGCATCACCGCCATGCCAATAAGCCCGGCCTTGATCCTGACTACGTGTCTCATAGTGGAACAACAGCATGGGAAACGCTTTGGAATTCATTGATGTCCATGCAGCCAGATACACCTGCGTCGAACACCTATCTGGCCACCATTGAGCGTTTGGGCAATGAGAACTGCCGTAAAGGCAAACGCGATCAAGCCATCATCACGCTCAGCCATTTTGGCATTTTATTCGTCATGGCTGCCAATGGCATGGCCTTAGAAGCCTTCTTCCTATGGTGGTTGCCGTTGAAGCTCGCCGTGTTTTATTTGCAGTTCTACCTGTCTTGGGCGCCGCATCGAGACATGGGCACAGGACGCTATCGCGACACACGAAGCTTCCGCTCAATCGGTGGCACATGGTGGACATCGGGCATGACAGCGCATGTGTGCACCACCTGCACCCGCGCATTCCGATGGACCGCACCCCAGCAGCCTTTAAAGAGATGCTGCCGGTTTTGCGCGCCCGTCAAGTCGATGTGGCGGGACGCTAACCAATTTTTGCTTGCAGATTCTCAAGGAGAGGCACATAGTTTTTGTTCACACTTAATGTTTGGGAGGGTGTTATGAGTGAAGCCATAAAAAACGAGAATTCTTCAATCGCAGATTTAGATATTTCTGTGCCAGATTTATTCACCAGTGAAAATGTGCTGGAGTCATTTAAGCGACTGCGAGAAGAAGATCCGGTGCATTACTGCGCCGATAGTCAGTTTGGCCCCTATTGGTCAGTGACGCGCTATGAAGACATCATCAAAGTCGACACCAACCACAAAATTTTTTCATCCAAAGCCTCACTTGGCGGCATTATAATTGATGACGCGATCGTGCGACCACCGGTCGAAGGGGCTGATTTCACAAATTTCATCGCGCAGGACCAACCCGAGCACGGCCCCATTCGCCGCGCCGTGCAACCCATTGCAGCGCCCGATAGTCTCGCCAGTTTCAAAGACCTGATCGAGCAACGCACCTCAGATGTCCTCGATTCCTTACCCGAAGGGGAAGTTTTCGACTGGGTTGAGCTTGTCTCTGTCGAGTTGACGACACAAATGCTCGCCACCTTGTTCCATTTCCCATTCGAAGATCGCCGCAAGTTGACCCGCTGGTCGGACGTGGTGACCTCTATCGAAGGGGCGGAGCATTTTCCGGGCCACGAACAACGGGTTCAAGAACTGCAAGAATGCTTGGCTTATTTCTCTCGTCTGCGCCAAGA
>JAHEIG010000129.1 GCA_024639515.1 Rhodobiaceae bacterium
ATAAAGGTCAGGCCGGCTTTTTCAACCGCTGTGGCAAAGCCGGCGTTTTCGGACAAAAAGCCATAGCCGGGGTGGATGGCGTCGGCACCGGTTTGCGCCGCCGCGTCGAGAATTTTCTCAGCCACCAAATAAGATTGCCCGACAGGGCCGGGGCCGATCAGCACCGCCTCATCGGCCATCGCCACATGCGGCGCGCTGGCATCGGCTTCGGAATAAACCGCGACACTGCGAATGCCGAGGCGTTTTGCGGTGCGCATCACGCGGCAGGCAATCTCGCCGCGATTAGCTACTAGAATTTTACGGATACGCGCCATTTACGACTCCTCAGCCCATTTTGGTTTACGTTTTTCAAGGAACGACGCGACCCCTTCGCGTCCCTCATCGCTTTGCACAGATGCGGCAAACAGCTCACCGGCATAGCGGATCATCTCTTGCGGGCCGAGTTGCTTATTGGCCTGCAGCAGTTTTTTGGTAGCGGCATTGGCTTGCGGCGCACAGCGGCGGACATCGGCAATAATCTCGGCCAATTTGGCCTCGCCTGCCGCCATATCATCGACCAGAAAATCGACCAACCCATAGTCTTTGCCCTCCACGGCGGTAAAGCGCTGGGCCGTCAACATGATATAGCGGGCGTTAAATTCGCCGACGCGCTCGATAATGAAGCGACCAATTTGCGCCGGTACAACACCAATCGCGGTTTCGGTCAGCGCCATGCGTGTGTCTTTGGTGCCAATCACAATATCGCCAGCGCAAGCCATGCCAAGGCCACCAGCCATCGCCGCGCCATGCACCAGAAACACCGCCACTTGAGGCATGTCGCGCACGGTCAAAAAGAAGTTCCCCATTTTCGAGCTGTCTTCCACCACCTCGTCAAATGAGCGGGCGTTTTGGAAGTTATTTTTAAAGCCTTTCAAATCGCCGCCAGCGCAGAACACATCGCCGCGCCCGCGCACTGTCAGGCCGCGAATATCTGTGCGTCCGCCAACATAATCGAGGCAGGCTTGCAAATCGCCAATCAGCTCGTCCGACATGGCGTTACGCGCATCGGGGCGGTTTAACCAAATCGTTGCCCAGTCCTTATCGACTTCAAGCTCAACGACCGTTGTTTCAGGTGCTTGTGACATATCTCTCTCCGCTGCTCGGGGCTACATCCGGCCAATGCCGAAGGCATTGGGTTGGACGTGGCGGTGTTTTCTTTCCCAGATGGTCTCCAGCGTAAAGCCGAGCACCTTGCGTGTGTCGCGCGGGTCGATAATGCCATTATCGAGCATCCGTCCGGAGGTGAAGAAGGCGTCTTCTTGGGCGTTAAAAATCGCCTCAATAGTGGCGCGTTGTTTGGCCAGCGCTTCCATATCCGGCTCAACGCCACGCCGCTTGGCACTGGCCAGGGCGACGGTTTCCATCGTGCCAGCCGCCGACTCGCCGCTCATCACGCCGGTTTTGGCGGCGGGCCATGAGAATAAGAAATCCGGCTCATAGCCAAGACCGGCCATGCCATAATTGCCCGCCCCATAGCTGGCGCCGACATAATAGGTCAATTTCGGCACGCGGATGTTCGACGCCGCCTGTATCATTTTGGCGCCGTGCTTAATCATACCGGCCCGCTCATATTCGGTGCCAACCATATAGCCGGTGATATTATTGAGGAAAATCAACGGGATATTGGCTTGGTCGATAATCTGGAAAAAATGTGCGCCCTTAGCCGCTTCATCCGGCCCCATCGGGCCATTATTGGCCACCAGCCCAACCGGATGACCAAACACGCTGGCCTGAACACAGACCAAATTCGGCCCATAGCGGGCTTTGAAATCGGTAAACGATGAACCATCAACCAGACGGGCGATAAGCTCGCGCGAGTCATACGGCACTTTATAATCAACCGGTACCAGACCAAGAATTTCTTCCGCCTCATAAAGCGGTTCATCAAAGCTGCGGGCTGGCGGGGCTGGGCAATGCTCGTTCCAGCCAATGCCGCCGACGACTTCGCGGATTTGCCGGATGCCATCGCGGTCATCTTCGGCGAGATATTCAATCAAGCCGGTGACAGATGAATGCATTTCACTGCCGCCGAGCTCGCGCTCATTGGCGATTTCACCGGTCGCCGCCTGCACCAAAGCGGCACCACCAAGTGCTGCCATGCCATTATGTTTAACCCCGACATTATAGTCAGACATGCCCGGCATATAGGCACCACCGGCTGTTGACGGCCCATGCAGCACCGTCATGGTCGGAATACCCGCCGCACTGAGCTTGGCCAGAGAATAAAATACCGAGCCGCCTTTGGCCCATAACTCGACCTTATAGGTCATCAAATTGGCGCCAGCGCTTTCCACCAAATGGATGAACGGCAATTTATTGGCCAAAGCGATGCGCATGGTCTCCAGCGTTTTGCGGAACCCCATTTCAGTCGCCGCACCGGCATTAATGCCGCTATCGTCGACACACACCATGCAGCGCACGCCATTAATATAGCCAATGCCGCTGAGCACCGAGCCGCCCGGAATCGAGGTCTCGCGATCTGGGTCATCGACGCAATAGCTGGCCATATTATAAAGCGGCAAATACGGCATGCCCGGGTCGAGCAACTGCGCCAAACGATCGCGCGGGGTCAACTGGCCGCGTTCTTCAAAACGGGCACGGCGTTTTTCCGAGGCCGCTTCGGCGCGCTGCTCAAGCATCCGCAAATGGGCTAATTGTTCGAGCTGGTCGGCGCGGTTCTGCGCGAAGCTTTCAGAATTGGTATTTAACTTGGTTTCAAAAACCGGCATTACACGGCCTCCGCAATATGAGATGGAACAGCAATTGGGTGATCAAGCAAGATTTGCGCATAGGCTTTACCTTGCGGGTCATTTCTCAGGCTGGCAACCCCGCCGCCGCCCAGCACGTCATCAATCAGGAAATTAATCGCGTGACTGCCCGGCAGATAATAGCGCGCCAGTGAGGCATCGGCCTGCATGAAATGACCAAACCGTTGGGCGATGGCGGCTTCGTCAAGCGCCGCCCAGATATACGGTAGATAAGACGGGTCGCGCGCGATAATGCCAATATTGGCTTTATTGCCCTTATCGCCCGAGCGTCCCCAGGCCAATTTGACCAGCGGCACCTCGACCAGACCGTCGGTTTCGTCGGTTTTGATGGGTTCGGGCGCGGCGGGGCGGGTTAGC
>JAHEIG010000057.1 GCA_024639515.1 Rhodobiaceae bacterium
TCAGGCTTTGGCATGGGCACACGCTCTCTGCGCTATTCAATGATTGTCCGCGATGGCGTGGTTGAAACCGTCAATATTGAGAGCAATCCGGGGCAGGCTATCGATTCAGGTGTCGACAATCTTCTCTCACAGCTTGGCTAATTTGGCCTAAGCAGAGGCTATAAATAACGGGCCATGCCGATACGCGCCAGTTCGTCTGCGCGCTCATTGCCGGGATGGCCCGAATGCCCTTTCACCCACTGCCATTCAACCTGATGGCGCTGGCACTGAGCGTCGAGGGCTTGCCACAAATCGACATTTTTGACCGGCTTTTTCGCCGCCGTTTTCCAGCCGCGTTTTTTCCAATTGGCCAACCAGCTGGTCATCCCATCTTTCACATAATTGCTATCGGTCACCAGCGCGACCTGACTATTATCCGGCAGGCTGGCCAGCGCTTCAATGGCGGCTGACAATTCCATCCGATTATTGGTGGTGGCGGCCTCGCCGCCGCTAATTTCATTGACCCCATCCGGCCCTTCAAGCCGTGCGCCCCAACCGCCGGGGCCAGGGTTTCCAGAGCAGGCGCCATCGGTGTAAATCACAAACATTTTATCTCTCCAGACCGTAATCAGCGGGGCTGGTCACGTTTTTATGAAACCGTAAGCGGCGTAGGTAATCAGTCGGGTTTTTCGGCGTCACCAATGCGTCAGGCTTTTGGTGCAGCCAGTCATACAGGCGGGTCAGCAAAAACCGCATGGCGGCACCACTGGCTAGCACTGGCAAGGCGTTAATCTCGTCATCCGATAAAGGCCGGACGCTTTGATAACCCGCCAGCAAGGCCCGCGCTTTGGTGATGTTGAAATTAATATCGGCTTCAAAGCACCAAGCATTCAGCATAATCGCCAAATCATAGGCGAACGCATCTTCACAGGCGAAATAGAAATCAATCAGCCCTGAGACGCGCGGGCCGGTGCCGGTTTGCTCGGTGAAGAACACATTATCGGGAAATAAATCGGCGTGAATCATGCCGCGCGGCAGGTCTTGTGGCCATGCGCCGAGAATGCGTGCCAATTCAATGTCGATGACTTTCGCCAAATCCGGTGCTGCTTCATCGGCGCGGGTTGCGCATTGGGCGAATAAGTCGGGCCATTGGGCCGGTGACTGGGTGTTGGCCCGGCTCATCGAAAAATCGCTGCCAGCGTTATGCAATTGCGCCAGCGCGGCGCCCACGGCTTTGCAATGCTGCGGCTTTGGCGATACCGAACTGCGGCCTTCGAGAAAACTGACCAAAGCGGCAGGGCGTCCGGCCAGCTCGCCAAACAACGCCCCGTCATGGCGCACGATTGGCGTCGGGCAGGGCAGCTCGGCGGCACTGAGGTGTTGCATAAGACCGAGGAAAAACGGCAAATCACGCGGGTCGACGCCGGTTTCTGTGTCTTCGTAAAGCGTCAGGATATATTTATCGCTCTGCGTGCTGATCAGGTAATTGGTGTTTTGCACACCGGCTTGGATGCCGCGCGCCTCGCGTAAAGGGGCGATGGCGTAATCGGCTAAAAAGCCCTGCAGTGCCGCATCGTCAATCTGTGTATAGACCGCCATTACTCGTCTCTTAACGCTTTCGGCAGTTTGAAGTGAACATTCTCCTCAACGCCGTCCAATACTTGCAAATCGAGGTCAAAGCGCGCTCTGAAAGCGGCAATCACCTCTTGGATGATTTCTTCAGGCGCCGAGGCACCTGCGGTCAGGCCAATATGCGCGAAACCGGCCAGCTTGTCCCAGTCAATATCATCGGCTTGACCAATCAGCGCGGCTGAGCGGCATCCGGCTTGCGTCGCCACTTCAACAAGGCGTTGCGAGTTAGACGAATTGGGCGCGCCAATCACCAGCACCGCATCGGTGGCGTGGGCTAAATCTTTCACCGCTTCTTGGCGGTTGGTGGTGGCGTAGCAAATATCTTCTTTATGCGGCGCGGCAATGTCGGGAAAGCGGCGCCGCAAAATGGCGATAATCTCTGCCGTATCGGCGACTGACAGCGTGGTTTGGCTGGCATAGGCCAGCGGCCCGTCCGGCGGCGTGATGGCCTCGGCATCGGCTTCGGTTTCAATCAGGCTGATGGCACCGTCAGGCACTTGCCCCATCGTGCCTACAACCTCTGGGTGGCCGGCATGACCGATTAACAGAATATGGCGTTGCTGCTCAAAGTGGCGTTCGGTTTCAATATGTACTTTCGAGACCAGCGGGCAGGTTGCATCAAGCCAGTTTAGGCCGCGTTCATCGGCCGCTTGCGGCACTGATTTGGGCACCCCATGGGCTGAGAAAATAACCGGTCTATCATCTGGCACTTGTTCGATTTCATCGACAAACACCGCCCCCATATCGGCCAGCCGATCGACGACGCGACGATTATGGACAATCTCATGGCGCACATAAACCGGCGCGCCAAACTTCTCCAGCGCCCGCTCGACAATTTGCACCGCCCGATCAACGCCGGCACAAAACCCGCGCGGTTGCGCCAGAGTGAGACGGATTTGCGGTAAATTTTGCGCCATTGATGTCACGGCGATAGATTCCTTTTCGCTTCGATTGGGCGATAATGACCTATGCTTTGCCGATGCGCAAACAGTTATCTGTGGCTTTGCACTTGCGTCAAACGGCGCACAAGGGTAACAGAATAATCATGAGATTTTCAAAACCATATATCGGGCTGATTTTAAGCCTTTCCGTCGTTTTGTCTGGCTGTGGATTGGTCGGCAATGATTGGGTGGCGTGTCCGCCGGCCTCTGTTCTGGCAACCGCCGAACGTGTGCAAGTGGGGGGCGGTGAAGCGGTGCTCAAAAGCATTGAGGCGAGCTGTGAAAAAGATACCGGCGCTGGTCTGTCTTTCGTCGAAATCGAAGCCTTTGGCGCGGCCCCTGCCAGCGCAACCAGCGTGCCGGTATTTGTCGCCTCGCTAAACGCTGAGGGTCGCATCATCAACCGCCAGCAATTCATGGTTGATTTGTCAGATGGCGGCTTTGCCGAAGAGTTGCCGATGCTGCAATATGAAGACGAAAACAAGGGCCAAGAAAGCGACCGCCTTGTCGTCGGCTTTGTTTTGAGCAAAGCTCAGCTGCAGGAAAACCGTGCGGCGTGGCGCAAGTCGATGGGCCTTAAATAATTTTCTGTTTGTAAGTAAATAAAAAAAATTTGCGGCATTTGACTCCTTTCGACTCTGCGGTATTTTGAGTTCTACAGATGACCCATTCGGGAGACGCTGTCAGCAATGACAGGGCCGAAGGAGCAACTGCTCTCGGAAACTCTCAGGCAAAAGGACCGTTTGGCGATGTAACTCTGGAAAGCAGACGCATGTGGGTCTCACCGACGGGGTAAAGCAGATTTATCTGCCTAAATCTCTCAGGTTCAAGCGACAGAGGGGAGTGTGGACTGGAATTAGCCAGTCTGTGCTTTTGGAGTCGCGCTTTGGCATCACAGACCGCACCACAACAAAACCCTTTGCAGACCACGGCGCTGCATGGCTTACACTTTTCGCTGGGCGCCAAAATGGTGCCATTTGCTGGCTATGACATGCCGGTGCAATATCCGCTCGGCGTGTTGGGCGAGCATTTGCAAACCCGCGAAAAGGCTGGCCTGTTCGACGTCTCGCATATGGGCCAAGCGCGTTTGGTGCCGGTCAATGCGGCCGATGATGCGGCAGAGATTTTCGAGCAATTAGTCCCCGGTGGCATCAAAACCCTGAAAAACGGGCACATGCGCTACACCCAATTAACCAATGAGCAGGGCGGTATTCTCGACGATTTAATGGCCACCCGCTTTGACAATGACTTGTGGCTGGTGGTTAACGCCGCCTGCAAGGATAACGATTTCGCCCATATTGCGGCGGCTCTCCAAGGCCAAGCGACACTCGACATTCAACACCGCGCGCTGATTGCCCTGCAAGGCCCGTTGGCGGTGCAGGTGTTGCAACGCCTCATCGCAGGTGTTGAAGATTTGGTGTTCATGCAAGCGGCATGGCTGACATGGCAAGGCCATGAGGTGTTGGTGTCGCGCTGTGGCTATACGGGTGAAGACGGGTTTGAAATTTCCGTCGCCAGTCAGCAAGCCGAAGATCTGGCCAAGGCGCTACTGGCCGAGGCGGAAGTCGAAGCCATTGGCTTGGGCGCGCGCGATAGTTTGCGGCTCGAAGCAGGGCTTTGTCTGTACGGCCACGATATTGATACCACCACCACACCGGCCGAGGCCGATCTTTTGTGGTCGGTGCCCAAACGCCGTCGCGCCGAGGCCAATTTCCCGGGCGCGGCGATTATCAATCAGCAAATCGAAAACAGCCCAACCCGCCTGCGCGTCGGAATTCAGCCGCAAGGCCGCGCGCCAGCCCGCGAAGGCACACAAGTGCAAAATCAGGCCGGGCAGGATATTGGCACCATCACCAGCGGCGGCTTCGGCCCCAGTGTCGGTGGGCCAGTGGCGATGGGCTATGTCGATTCAGAGTCTGGCCAAATAGGGACTCAGGTTAATTTAATCGTGCGCGGCAAGCCGATGCCCGCCACCATCACGGCACTGCCCTTCGTGCCCCAGCGTTATGTCAAAGGATAGATGATGAGCAAGAAATTTACCAAAGACCATGAATGGATCAGTTTAGACGGCGATGTCGCGACCGTCGGCATTACCAATTACGCACAAGAACAGCTGGGCGATGTGGTGTTTGTGGAGGTGCCGGAAACCGGCCAGCAAGTCGCCCAAGGCGATGACGCGGCGGTGGTTGAAAGCGTCAAAGCGGCCAGCGAGGTATACGCGCCGCTTTCAGGCGAAGTGGTCGAAGGCAATGCGGCGCTCGAAGCGACGCCAGAACTGGTCAATCAGTCGCCAGATAATGAAGGCTGGTTTTTCAAAATGAAACTGTCAGATGCAGGCGAATTGGATGAGCTGATGGATGAGGCCGCCTATGACGCCTTTGTGAAGGAGCTTGGCTAATGCGTTATCTTCCCCTTACCCCCGCCGATCGCCAGTCGATGCTGGCCACCATTGGGGCCGGTTCGATTGACGATTTATTCGTCGATGTGCCTGCCGCCGCGCGTCGCGATGAAGATGTCGACCTGCCACGCCACCAAAGCGAAATGCAGGTCGAGCGCCAGCTTTCGGCAATGGCGTCAAAAAACACCACCGCCTCGTCAGTGCCGTTTTTCTGTGGCGCTGGGGCTTATAAACACCATGTGCCCGCCAGCGTTGACCACATTATTCAACGCTCGGAATTTTTGACCAGCTACACACCCTATCAGCCGGAAATCACCCAAGGCACGTTGCAATATTTGTTCGAGTTCCAAACCCAAGTTTGCGAGCTGACCGGCATGCCCGTGGCCAATGCCTCTATGTATGACGGCTCAACCGCGGCGGCTGAAGCAGTGTTGATGGCCCACCGCGTGACCCGCAAATCGCGGGCTGTTTTGTCGGGGCGTTTGCACCCGCATTACACGGCGGTGATTGAAAACCTATCGGAAATGGGCGGCTTCACGCTGGCCCAAAGCCCGCGCCAACCAGAAGCCAGCAATGGCGACGAGTTGCTGGCGATGATAGATGACGACACCTCTTGTGTGGTCATTCAAAACCCTGACTTCTTCGGCAATGTCGCTGACTTCTCAGCCCTGGCGGCGAATGTGCAAGCCAAAGGCTGCTTGCTGATTGCCGTGGTGCCGGAAGTGATGTCGCTGGGCTTGTTGAAACGCCCTGGTGATATGGGCGCTGATATTGTTGTCGGCGAAGGCCAGAGCCTCGGCAATGGGCTGAACTTTGGCGGCCCTTATGTTGGCCTGTTTGCGGCGCGCGAAAAACATGTGCGGCAAATGCCTGGCCGCCTATGCGGTGAAACCGTCGATGCCGATGGTCAACGCGGTTTTGTGCTGACGCTGTCGACCCGCGAGCAACATATTCGCCGCGATAAAGCGACGTCGAATATTTGCACCAATTCCGGCCTGTGTTCGCTGGCCTTTACCGCCCATATGACGCTGCTCGGCGGCCAAGGCTTGCGGCATCTGGCGCAGATTAACCACGCCCGGGCGGCGCAATTATCGCAAAGCCTGACGGCGATTGACGGCGTCGAGCTGATTAGCCGGGCTTTCTTTAATGAGTTTTCCATTCGGTTGTCGCGTAAGGCGGTCGATGTGGTCGATGATCTGGCTGACAAAGGCGTGTTGGGCGGGGTGCCCGCCGCCCGCTTGCTGCCCGATGGCGGGTTAGATGATGTGTTGATTGTGGCCGCCACAGAAGTCAATACGGATGAGGATATCGCCAGCTATGCGGCGGTCTTGCAGGAGGTGCTGTCATGAGCGCGGATAAGCAAACATTCACCGGCAATCGCGGTTTGGTGCTGGAAGAAGCACTGATTTTTGAAATCGGCGTGTCGTCAAAATGCGGTGTCGATCTCGAGCCGGTGCCGGACGCACCGACTATGCTGGGCGATTGCGGTGCCAACCAAGCGGTTGATCTGCCGGGTCTCAGCGAGCCGGAAGCGGTGCGCCACTATGTGCGGCTGAGCCAGAAAAACCACTCGATTGATGCCGGTCTGTATCCGCTCGGCTCGTGCACCATGAAACATAATCCGCGCCTGAACGAGAAAATGGCGCGTCTGCCGGGCTTTGGCGACATTCACCCGCTGCAACCGCAATCCAGCGTGCAGGGTGCTTTGGAACTGATGGACACATTGGCCCATTGGCTGAAAACCCTGACCGGCATGCCGGCGGTGGCGTTGTCGCCAAAAGCTGGTGCGCATGGCGAGCTGTGCGGCATGATGGCGATTCGCGCGGCGATTGAAGCCAAGGGCGAGTTGGGCACGCGCAAGCGCGTATTGGTGCCAGAAAGCGCGCATGGCACAAATCCGGCAACCGCCGCATTGCTCGGCTTTAAAGTCGATGGCATTCCGGCCAATGCCGAAGGGCGGGTTGACCTTGAAGCCTTCAAAGCCAAATTGCATGAAAATGGCGGCGATGATGTGGCGGCGATTATGCTGACCAACCCGAATACATGCGGCTTGTTCGAGCCTGACATTATTGAGATTGCCGATGCGCTGCACGCGGTCGGTGGGTATTTCTATTGCGATGGGGCGAATTTCAACGCCATTGTCGGCCGTGTCCGGCCCGGCGATTTGGGCGTCGATGCGATGCACATTAATCTGCACAAAACCTTCTCAACCCCGCATGGCGGCGGTGGGCCGGGGTCTGGCCCGACAGTATTGTCAGACCGCTTGGCGGCTTATGCGCCGCTGCCTTATGTCATCTCAGATGATGGCGGCTATCATTTGGTCGAAGACCAGACGCAAGCCGAAGCCCCAGCCTTTGGCCGCATGGTGGCCTTCCATGGCCAAATGGGCATGTTCGTGCGGGCGTTGTCTTACATGATGAGCCACGGCTCTGACGGCTTGCGTCAGGTCGCCGAGGATGCGGTGCTCAATGCCAATTATGTGTTGGCGACGCTGAAAGACATGATGAGCGCGCCGTTTGGTGCCCCGTGCATGCACGAAGCCTTATTCGATGACAGCTTCTTGAAAGACACCGGCGTCGACACGCTGGACTTTGCCAAGGCGATGATTGACGAGGGCTACCACCCGATGACCATGTATTTCCCTCTAGTGGTGCATGGCGCGATGTTGATTGAGCCGACCGAGACTGAAAGCAAAGCAACGCTTGATTTATTCGTCGCGACGATGCGCGATTTGGTGGCCAGTGCCAAAGCCGGTGATTTGAACCGCTTCAAGCAAGCCCCTGAATTGGCCCCGCGTCGTCGTCTCGATGAAACCCAAGCGGCGCGTAATCCAGTGCTGCGCTGGCAGGCTGATATTTGTGAAGCGCAAGCGGCTGAATAAGTGCCGCTGAGCTGGCAGCTCGAACAACAGCACGGCTGGCCAGACACGCCGGTCGCCGGTGTTGATGAGGCAGGGCGCGGCCCATGGGCTGGGCCGGTGGTCGCGGCAGCGATTATCCTTCCGGCTGATTTCGCGCTTTCCGGCCAGCTCTCGGTTGATGACAGCAAAAAACTCAGCGAGAAAAAACGCGAGGCGATTTTTGAGCAACTGGTCGCCCTGCCGCATGGCATCGGCCAAGCCGGTGTCGACGAAATTGATCAGTTAAATATTCTGCAAGCGACGTTTCTGGCCATGACACGGGCGGTTGATGGGCTGGCGCAAACACCGGCGCATGTGCTGGTCGATGGCAATCACCTGCCGACATGGGATAGGTCAGCGACAGTGGTGATTGGCGGCGATGGCTTGTCACCGTCGATTGCGGCGGCGTCGATTCTGGCCAAAGTCACCCGCGATCGGATTATGCGCCAGTTAGATGCCGCCTTTCCGGTCTATGGCTGGGCCAGCAATAAAGGATATGGCGCAAAAGCCCATCAAATCGGTCTGGCAGAGCACGGGGTCAGCCCGCATCACCGAAAATCCTATGCGCCGATCCGCAAGATATTGAGTCCCGAAGACCCGATATAGACTCTATATAGCCCCTGTGGGTGGCTTTGTGGATAAGTCGAAAATATATAAGCCATTGGAATCTTTGCGCTATTGACGCCGACTCTGCAATGACTCATGGTTGCAGCATGAAACAGAACACACACCATAAAGATTTGCCGCGCGATACCATCCTGCAAGGCGACTGCCTCGAACAAATGGCCAGCCTGCCGGATGCCAGTGTCGACATCGTTTTTGCCGACCCACCATATAATTTGCAGTTGAAAGGCGATTTAACCCGCCCCGACCAAAGCAAAGTCGATGCGGTGGATGATGATTGGGACAAATTCGACAGTTTCGCCGCCTATGACGCCTTTACCCGCGCATGGCTGGCCGAAGCTAAGCGGATTTTGAAACCCAGCGGCACGCTTTGGGTGATTGGTAGCTATCACAATATTTTCCGTGTTGGCACGGCCTTGCAAGATCTCGGCTATTGGATTTTGAACGATATTATCTGGCGCAAATCCAACCCGATGCCGAATTTTCGCGGCACCCGTTTTGCCAATGCCCATGAAACGTTGATTTGGGCGTCGCGCGATGAAAACGAAACCGGCTACACTTTCAATTATCAGGCGATGAAGGCGTTGAACGAGGATGTTCAAATGCGTTCCGACTGGACGCTGCCGATTTGCAATGGCGGTGAACGCATCAAAGGCGATGACGGCCAGAAATTGCACCCGACGCAAAAACCAGAAAGCCTGTTGCATCGGGTTTTGCTGTCGTCGACCAATCCTGGTGATATTGTCCTCGATCCGTTTTTCGGCACCGGCACAACCGGTGCTGTGGCCAAGCACTTGGGCCGCCATTTTATCGGCATTGAAGCCGAAGCCGCATATGCCGAAGCGGCTATGCAGCGCATTGGGCGGGTTAAGCCGCTGGAAGATTCTAGCCTCGAAGTCACGCAATCGGCCAAGCAACAACCGCGCGTGCCGTTCGGCTCGCTGGTTGAACGCGGCATGGTTAAACCGGGCACACAATTATTCGGCCCGGCGCGGCGTTACCAAGCGCGGGTGCGCGCCGATGGTAGCGTCAAGCTCGGCACCGCTAAAGATGCACCGGCTGGCTCTATCCATAAAATGGGGGCGGCGGCACAAGGTGCCAGCGCCTGCAATGGCTGGACCTTCTGGCATGTCGCTGAAGGCGACCGTTTGGTGCCGATTGATAATCTGCGGCAGAAAGTCAGAGACGAAGGCTAAGGCTAAGGTTAAGACTAAGGTTAAAGCTGAGGTTAAACCGACTCGCGCAAAACATGAGTGGCAATTTTGCGCATCACACTGGGCAGGGCTTCCTCGGCAAAGTGCTGCGGCGCAACCCATTGATAGCCGCGTGGTTTGCGAAACCCTTTCGGCGCGGTTTGCGCTTCGACTTTCAAGGTCAGGCGAAAATGCGTGAACACATGCACCACCTCACCGCTAATTTTGTGCCACGCATCGGGTAAGCTTTCGGGCAGGCGCGTGTCATTATGGGCGTCCCAGCCGATCGAGGGAAACATCAACATACCGCCCAATAGCCCCTTATCGGGGCGCCGTGCCATCAGCACTTCGGCTTTGTGGTTTTCCAGCCAGAACACGGTGCCGACCCGCTCGGGCTTGGGTTTTTTTGGTGCCCGACGCGGCAGCGTATCGGCGATTTGTTGGTGCCGGGCGCGGCAGTTCTGGTGCCACGGGCAGGCCGCGCAATTGGGCCGCTTGGGGGTGCAAATAGTGGCCCCCAGATCCATCATCGCTTGCGCAAAATCGCCCGGGCGGTGATCCGGCACCATCGATTGGCAGACGCTTTTTATGACCTTTTTTAAATCCGGCAGCGGCGTCGTATCGGCCGTGATGCGGGCCAGCACGCGCTCAATATTGCCATCGACAGGGGCGGCTGGCTGGTTAAAAGCAATCGCCGCCAACGCCGCCGCCGTATACGGGCCGATGCCGGGCAGAGCCAATAGGGCGTCTTCTGTGTCGGGAAACTGGCCGCCATAATCGCTGACAATCTGGCGGGCGCATTTCAGCAAATTGCGGGCCCGGCTGTAATAACCAAGTCCGGCCCATGCCGCCATCACTTGTTCATCGCGGGCACTGGCCAAGGCCTCGACAGTGGGAAACAGATGCAGGAATTTTTCAAAATACGGCTTCACCGTCGCCACAGTGGTTTGCTGCAGCATGATTTCCGACAGCCATACATGATACGGGTCGGCCACCTCGCCGCCCTTGGCGCGCCATGGCAGGGTGCGGGCATGCTGGTCGTACCAGGCGAGTAATTGAGATGCAGGTGAGTCGCGCATTGTGCTATGCTATCGAAAATTAACCACGGAGCAAGATGCACGCATGAAGCCGCCTCTGCCAAAGTTCAGACGCGATATTCCCCACACCAAACCGGCGCGGGGTTATCAAGGGCGTTCGGTCGGCTCAGTGCTCAATCGCATCATCGCGCCGACCATGCGCCGTCGCGGTTTTCGTGAGGTCGATATTCTCGCCCATTGGCCGATGATTGTCGGCCCGCAATTGGCTGCTATGTCGTGCCCCGAGCGTATTTCTCGGCGCGGCGAAGGCGCGGTGTTGACGGTGCGAGTGGAAGGCGCCATGGCGTTGGAAGTGCAGCATATGTCGCCGCTCATCCTAGAGCGCATCAACCAGCATTATGGTTCTGGCGCGATTACCAAATTGAACATTATTCAGGGGCCGTTGCCGCTGAAACCGATTAAACAACACAGCCGCCCGCCCGATGTGACGGAACTGGCCGAGGCCGAGAAAAGCCTTGGTGATATTCCCGAAGGGCGGCTGAAAGTTGCGTTGGCCCGTCTTGGGGCCCGTATTGCGCGCAAGACCGCCGAGGACGAAGCCAACACGTCATCTTAGGTGATGGTTTTAACATCGCCTCAGATGCTGCCAAGTTGTCCACAAGGGTTTTCGCGCGCTCATGTTTGATGCGCTTTCGCAGCGTGTCCTGCGTTATACTGAGAGACAGTTAGCGATTCGGGGGTCTGCCTCTGTTCTCGCTGCGTGATTAGTGCAGGAGATTGCCGTGTTACAACAAAACAAACTCGTTATCGGAGCCGCCGTCGCTTTGGCCGTGCTGGTGCTGGCTTACTTTGTGGCTGGCGGCCAAGACCCATCAGCACCGGTTGATGCCGCATCAGAGGACGGGCAACCGGCTTTGGTGACCGATAAGGGCGCGCTCGAAAACGACAACCCGCTGGGCGAAATTGTTTTGGGTAATCCCAAGGCGCCCGTGACGATTGTCGAATATGCTTCGCTGACTTGCGGCCATTGCGGTAATTTCCACCGCACCACCTTGCCGGTTTTGAAAGAGAAATATGTCGACACTGGGTTGGTGCAGTTCAAATTCCGGCCTTTCCCATTTGATGAAGTGGCGATGATTGGCGCGATGCTGGCGCAATGTGTGGCGCCCAAGCAGCGTGTCGCTTTCCTCGATATTTTATTCGCCCGTCAAAACCAGTGGCTGAGCAGTCCTAACCCAATTGACGAGTTTCAAGGCATTGCCAAGCAGGCTGGCTTGTCTGAAGCCGACTTTGTGGTGTGCCGCAAAGACGAGAAAATTTTCAACGGCATTCGCAACATGCAAAAACAAGCCAATGAAGAATTGGGCGTCTCATCGACCCCGACATTCTTCGTCAATGGCCAGAAACTTGAGGGCCACCATCCGGTTGAATCTTTTGATGAGGTGATTTTGCCTCTGCTGCCTGAAGACGCATTAAATTAGAGGTCGTTAGTATGAAGTTTGATCGTCTCCGTCTGTCTGGTTTTAAGTCATTTGTTGACCCTGTAGATCTCGATATTTTGCCCGGCATGACCGGCATTGTCGGGCCCAATGGGTGCGGTAAATCGAATTTGCTGGAAGCCTTGCGCTGGGTGATGGGGGAGACCTCGTATAAATCAATGCGCGGCTCGGGCATGGAAGACGTTATCTTCTCGGGCACCAATGCGCGGGCCTCGCGCAATCACGCCGAAGTGATGTTGGTGCTCGGCAATCATGACCGCCAAGCACCAGCCGAATATAATGACAGCGACGAGCTGGAAGTAACCCGCCGGATTGAGCGCGATGCCGGTTCGGCCTACCGGATCAACAGCCGCGACGTTCGCGCCCGCGATGTGCAATTGCTATTTGCCGATGCTTCAACCGGCGCGCGGTCAAATTCTCTCGTCAAACAGGGGCAGATTGGCGAGCTGATTAATGCCAAGCCAGAGGCGCGGCGCAAAATTCTTGAAGAAGCCGCCGGTATTTCTGGCCTGCATTCGCGCCGCCATGAGGCTGAGCTGCGCCTGCGCGCGGCTGATAGCAATCTCGAAAAAATCGAAGAAACCCTGACCAGCTTGGAAACCCAACAACGCCAGCTCAAGCGCCAAGCCCGCCAAGCTAGCCGCTATAAAGGGATTTCTGGTCAAATTCGTGAAGTCGAAGCCTTGGCGCTGCATTTGCGCTGGCAACAGGCGGTCGATTTGGTGACGCAATCAGAAACCGACTTAATCGAAACCCGTCGCCAAGTCGTCGACGCGACCCGCGAAGCCGGTAACGCCAACACCGCCCAGCTGGAAGCGCAAGCCGCTTTGCCAGCCTTGCGCGAGGCCGAGGTTGAAGCGGCGGCGGGCTTGCGCCGCCTGACGCTGGAGCAAGAGGGGCTCGACGCCGAATTGCGCCGGGCGCAAGAAATGATTGAACGCCTTGGGGCGCAAATCGAAACCATCAAGCAAGATGGCGCCCGCGAAAAAGCCGCCCTTGCCGAAGCCGAACAGCAATTGGCGGCGCTGGATGAAGAAGAAGCCAGCATTCGCGCCAGCATCTCGGCAGATGATACGCAAGCCGAACAAGACGCCAAAGCGCAGGTCGAGGCGGCCCGTCAGGCACTTGACGAGGTGCAGCAAAAATTCGACGATGCCAATGCGCAAGCGGCTGAGTTCCGCGCCCGCAAACAGGCTTTTGAAGCCAATCTGCAAAGCAATGCGGCGCGCCGCACACGCCTTGAGCAAGAGCAGAAAAACGCCGATGACGCGCTCCAAGATATTGAAAGCGCAATGCAGGCTGATTTCGATTTGGTTGCCCGCAAAGGCGAATTGCAAGACGCCACCCAAGCCTATGAAGAAGCTGTGGCGGCGTTGGCAGCGGCCGAACAAGACTACCGCGAAAAACGCGACGCCCACCAAGCGGCCAATGATCCGGCCCGCGACGCCCTCGCTGTTTTGGAGCGTTTGGTCGGTGAGCGCGATGCGCTGGCGGCTTTATTCGCCGCCGGTGACGATGGCGACCATCCGGCATTGCTGGATACGGTGAGTGTCGCCAATGGATTTGAAACCGCTTTGGGGGCGGCGCTGGGCGATGATTTGAGCGCCTCATCTGAGGCCGGTGCGCCGAGTTTCTGGCAAGCGCTGGGCAGTAAAACGGCTGACCAAGCCCTGCCAGCCGGTGTTGAAAGTCTGGCGGCGTGTGTATCTGGCACGGATTTGCTACAACGCAGCCTGTCGCAAGTTGGTATTGTCGAGCGGGCTGATGGTGATCGCTTGCAGGGCGCGTTATTGCCCGGTCAGCGTTTGGTCTCTCTGGAAGGCGATGTCTGGCGTTGGGATGGCTATGTCGCCACCGCCGATGCGCCAACAGCGGCGGCCAAATCCCTGGCCCAACGCAATCGCCTTGATGCGCTGGTTGGTGAGATTGAACAAGCCGAAAGCCGCGCCGACCAAGCCAAGCAAACGCTTGACCAAGCCCGCGCTGCTTTTGATGCCGCCGGACAAGTGCAAGATGCTTGCCGCGCCACCAGCCAGCATTTGCAACAGGCGATGAGCACAGCGCAAAAACAATATGACCAATCGGAGAGCGGTGTGGCGACGCAAAACGCCAAGCTCGGCGCGTTGGAAACCGCGCAGGCGCGTCTGGTCAGCGAGATGGAAGAATTGGCCAAGGGCGAAGCCAGCACCAATGCCGATTTACAAAGCATGGGCAGTGCCACGCAATTGGAAGACGCCGTCGACAGCGCCCGCAACCAGCTTGAAGAAAGCCGCGCCCGCCACGCCGAAGCGCAAGCCAGCCTGCGCAGTTTGCAAAGCCAACGCGAAGCCCGCGACGCGCGCTTGGCCCGTGTGGTATCGGACAAAGCCTTGTGGTCGCAACGCCAAGACGCCTCGCGGCAACAAATCGCGGCGCTTGATGAGCGGCAGAATGCCAGCATTGCCGAATTGGCCAAGTTTGAAGCGGTGCCGACTGAACTGGCCGATAAGCGCAACACGCTGGCCGATGCAGTGGCCGAGGCCGAGAGCAAACGCCAAGCCGCCGCCGACCAGTTGAGCCAAGCCGAAAGCAAAAACGCCGAAGCCGACAAGCTGGCGCGCCAGACGCAACAAGCGCAATCAGAATTGCGCGAAGGCCAAGCCCGTCTCGAAGCCACTTTGGAGGCCAATAAACTGCGCCTTGATGAGGCTGGCCAACGGATTCGCGAAGCCCTGCGGATTGAGCCAGCGCAAGCCCTGGCTGTCTCGGGTCACGATGTCGAAAAACCATTCCCCGATGTCGAAGCCATGGAAACCAAGCTCGAGAAATTGCGCCGCGAGCGCGAAAATCTGGGCGGGGTTAATCTGCGGGCTGAAGAAGAAGCGGCAGAAGTGGCGGCACAAATCGAAACACTGAGTGCCGAGCGCGATGACTTGGCCTCAGCCGTCAATAAACTGCGCCACGGCATTGGCCAGCTCAACCGCGAAGGCCGACAACGCCTGCTGGCGGCTTTCGAGACGGTGAACGATCATTTTGGCCGCTTGTTTACGCAATTATTCGGTGGCGGGTCGGCCAAATTAGAGCTGACCGAGAGCGACGACCCGCTGCAAGCCGGTTTGGAGATTATCGCCAACCCACCGGGCAAAAAACCACAAGTCATGTCGCTATTGTCAGGTGGTGAACAAGCACTGACCGCCATGGCGCTGATTTTTGCGGTGTTTTTGACCAATCCGTCGCCGATTTGCGTCCTTGATGAGGTCGACGCGCCGTTGGATGACGCCAATGTGGAGCGTTTCTGTAATCTGGTGAAAGAAATTTCCGAGCAAACCGGCACCCGTTTTCTGGTGATTACCCACCACGCATTGTCGATGGCACGGATGGATAGATTGTTCGGCGTGACCATGCAAGAACAAGGCGTCAGCCAGCTTTTATCGGTTGATTTGTCGACAGCCGAGCAATTTGCCGAAACTGGCCGCGACAAAAACGCCTCCTCTGAAGAAAGCAACGTGAAATCAATAGGTTAGAAGATGACCTGCCGCTTGACATTCGGATATTCAGAAAGTAGTGTGCGCCACATCTGGATCGCAGAATTCTGCGCTTTTCGGGGGCGATAATGGAACCGGAAGATCATCAGCAAAAATCAGATCGCAAAGTTAAAAGCGATCGTTTGCAAGATCTTGAAAGCAAGATTTCTGAGAGTCGGAAGAAGCGGCAGCCGGTTCAAGAAAACCGTGCCAATGCGTCGATGCTGGGATTGGCCCGGCGCCTGACCATAGAAATGTTGGTGGGCATTGGCGTTGGCGGTTATTTGGGCTGGTGGCTCGACAGGGCGTTTGGCACCAAGCCAATTATGATGT
>JAHEIG010000058.1:0-8026 GCA_024639515.1 Rhodobiaceae bacterium
CGTGCGTCGGCCAAATGTCCGTCGCCATGGCGTTGCAAGCGCACGCCTTTGCCGCGCTGCATTTCCGGCACATCGGCCAGTGGAAAGCACAAAAGTTTCTTGTTCTCGCCGAGCACCGCCACGCGGTCACCCTCAGCCGGCACGCAAATCGCCGCTTCGTCTGGGGCTTTCACATTGAGAATTTGTTTACCGGCTTTGCGAGCACTGACCAGCTCGCTTTCCGGCACCACAAAGCCATTGCCGATGCGCGAGGCGACCAGCAATTGGCGTGCCGCGTCATGCACCATAATCTCGATAATCTCGTCGCTCGGGTCGATATCCATCATCAAACGCACTGGGTCGCCATGGCCACGCCCGCCGGGTAGCTTGCTGGCCTCCAGCGTGTAAGCCCGCCCATTTGAGGCAAACAAAATGAGCTTATCAGTGGTCATCGCATGCATCACGAAATTGGCTTTGTCGCCGTCTTTGTAGTTCAGCTTGCTGCCGTCTTCGACATGGCCTTTGAGGGCGCGAATCCAGCCCTTTTCTGAGCAGACAATGGTTACTGGCTCTTTTTCGACCAGCATATCGAGGGCAATATCTTCTTCGGCACCGGCTTCGGCGAATTGCGTACGACGCCGCCCCAGCTCAGTTTTCGGCCCGAAGGTTTTGCGCAAATCGCGAATTTCATCGGCAATCACCGCGCTTTGGCGTTTTTCTGAACCGAGCAAATCTTTCAGATCAGCCATTTCCGCCGTCAGCTCTTTGTGTTCGCCGCGAATGGTTTGCTCTTCCAATTTGCGCAAGGCACGCAAGCGCATGTTCAAAATCGCTTCGGCTTGCACTTGCGTCAGCTTGAAGGCTTTCATCAAATCTTCGCGCGGCTCGTCTTCCTCGCGGATAATGCGGATGACTTCATCGAGATTGAGATAGGCAATCAGATAGCCGTCGAGTACTTCAAGGCGAGCGATAATTTTGGCCAGACGGAACTTGCTCTTGCGCACCAGCACATCATTTCGGTGGGCCAGCCATTGCGTGAGAATCTCGCGCAAGCCCATCACCCGTGGCACGCCCTCATTATCCAACACATTCATATTGAGAGAAAAACGCGATTCCAAATCGGTTTGTTTATACAGCACCGCCATCACCTGTTCGGGCGTCAGGTTTTTGCTTTTCGGCCCAATCACCACGCGGATGTCTTCGGCGCTTTCGTCACGAATATCTTCCAGCATCGGCAAGGCACGGCTTTGCATCAGCTCGGCGATTTTTTCAATCAGCCGCGACTTTTGAATCTGATAGGGAATTTCGGTGATGACAATCTGCCAGGCGCCGCGCTTCAGCTCTTCGACCTCATAGCGGGCCCGCACACGGAAACTGCCGCGCCCCGTGGCATAGGCTTCGCTCATCGCCTCGGGGGTTTCGACGCAAATGCCACCGGTTGGGAAATCCGGCCCCTTCACATGCTCCATCAATGTATCAATGCGCGCATTCGGGGCTTTGATGAGATGCAACGCAGCGGCGCATAATTCGTCGACATTATGCGACGGAATACTGGTCGCCATACCCACGGCAATGCCTGATGAACCATTGGCCAACAGATTTGGGAAAGCCGCTGGCAGCACCACAGGTTCGTCGTCTTCGCCATCATAGGTGGCGCGGAAATCAACCGTGTCGCTATCGAGATCGCGCAGCAACAGGCTGGCAATCTCGGTCATCCGGCTTTCGGTGTAGCGCATGGCGGCGGCGTTATCGCCATCGACATTGCCGAAATTGCCCTGCCCGTCGACCAGCGGATAGCGCACCGCAAAGTCTTGTGCCAAGCGCACCAGCGCGTCATAGACGGCTTGGTCACCATGCGGGTGATAGCGACCAATGACGTCGCCGACCACACGGGCTGATTTTTTGAAGCCGTTTTCAGGGTCGAGGCGCAATTGGCGCATGGCGAAAAGCAAGCGCCGGTGCACCGGTTTCAGGCCGTCGCGAACATCCGGCAAGGCCCGATTGGTGATCGTCGACAGCGCATAGGCGAGGTAGCGGGTTTCCAGCGCAACCTTCAGCGACACCGACTCTCCGGCCGGTTCTCCTGCTACATCTTTGTCAATCACGTCGCTCATGCCGCTTTATAACAAGATTCTGTTAGCTTCCTTCAAGTTCGTTCTTCATCAAACGATTTATATTATTCATCAGCCGCTGGCGGGCCGGTGGCAGGCTCATTTGATGCGGCGCATAGACCCGTCTCTCAAGAAAATGTCCAGTCAGCGCAAACCCTGCCATCACCTCAGCGTAGGTCGTTTCCGCTTGCGGTTCACGCAAAAAACGCGGCAGGGCAAATAATTGCTCGAGATAAGGCTGCGCTGCCTCATGGCAGACAGCGCGGCCACTGCGCGGCGACACATGGGTCAGGTTTTCTGTCGTGCCGGTGGCGGCACAGCTCGACAAATCCAACCCAAAGCCGACCTCCTCGAGCAGGGCCAGTTCAAAACGCACCAGTAGCGGCAGCCAAATATCGGCCTCGCCGAGTTCTTCAAACAGCACCATCACCGTGTCGTAAAGCCGCGGATAGGCTTGCCGCTCGGGGGTCACTTGCAACAGCGCGCAAACCGAGCTGACACCGGCCAGCAGCAGCGGGTCAGACAACGACTCGGCGGCAAAGGCGCGGCCCGCATCGACGCTGAAGGTACCTAAATGTTCAGATAGCCGTGCCCGCCAGGTGACTTGCGCCATATTACCGGGCTGCAAAACAGGCCGCAGCCGGCGGCTATTGCCCCCCCGCACCAGACCGGCGCTGTGGCCATGCTCGCGGCTAAACACATCAATAATCGCACTGCTCTCACCATGAGCGCGGGTGCCGATAATTAATGCGTCAGCCGTCCATTGCATATCAAGCCCGGTAATCCAGCCCCATAATGCGATAGCGCTCGGGGTCTTCTTGCCAGTTTTTCCGCACTTTCACGAAAATAAACAAATGCACGGCACAGCCGAACATCTCGATCAATTCTTTGCGGGCTTCGGCGCCGATATCCTTAATCGTCTTGCCGCCCTTGCCCAGCACAATGGCTTTTTGCCCATCGCGGCGCACATAGACGGTTTGCTCGATACGGATGCTGCCGTCTTTGCGGTTTTCCCATTTTTCGGTTTCGACGGTCAGCGCATAAGGCAGTTCTTGGTGCAGGCGCAGGAATAGTTTTTCGCGGGTCACTTCCGAGGCCAGCATGAGCGAGGGAATATCCGCCGCTTGGTCTTCCGGATACAGCCATGGGCCTTCTGGCATGCGCTCGGCCAATGTGTCTTTCAAACGCTCCAAGCCGTCGCCCGACAGCGCCGAAATCAGGAATGTGTCTTTGAAGGCGACAATCTCGTTCAGTTTTTGCACCAGTCCGAGCAATGTGTCGCGCGCCACCATGTCGATTTTGTTCAGCGCCAGCGAAACCGGCTTTTTCGACTGCGCCAAACGCTCCAGAGCAATCTCGGTTTCCGGCGATTTGGCATGCGCCGCATCGAGCACCAAAAGCACTTCATCAGCGTCGTCAATGCCGAGCCATGCCTCATTGACCATGGCGCGATCAAGGCGTTGTTTTGGTTCGAAAATTCCCGGCGTATCGACCAATATCACTTGCGATTGCGCGTGCATCACCACAGCCCGCAAACGGGCCCGCGTGGTCTGCGCTTTTTGCGTCACAATGGCTACTTTCTGGCCGACCAGCGCATTCGACAAAGTCGATTTACCCGCATTGGGTGGGCCGACAACCGCCACAAATCCACATTTTTGCATTAACGCGACTCCTCGTCGGTAAGTTGTTTCAAACACGCGGCCGCCGCCAATTGCTCGGCCAGACGTCGCGACTTTCCGCTCGCTTCGCTGGCGGCTTGTTGCGTCGTCACCCGCACCTTAAATTGCGGCGCGTGATCCGGCCCCTGCCGGTCAATAATCTCATAAGACGGCAAATCCTGCCCGCGCTTCATGGTCCATTCTTGCAATGCTGATTTATGGTCAATCGGCACATCGCTTTGCTGGCTGAAATAGGGCTGCCAATGGCGGATGATAATCTCAGCCGCTTTGTTGAGGCCGCCATCGAGATAAATTGCCCCGAGCACCGCCTCGCAGCCATTGGCCAGCACGTTTTCCGTCATCGCCGCCCCCGACACACCTGACGCGCCGCTATCGGCCTGCAATACTTTTTGCAAATTCCAGCTTTGAGCAATCAGCGCACAGGTTTTGCGACTGACCAATTGCGCAAAACGCCTCGCCAAAGCGCCCTCATTCTCTTGCGGATAACGGCGCAGCAACTCATCGGCTATGGCCAGCCCCAGCACCCGATCGCCGAGAAACTCTAGCCGTTCATTATCGTCGTCGACATCCAAGCTGGCGTGGCGCAAGGCACGTTGCAACAAGGCGGTGTCGCTGAACGGATAGCCCAGTTTCTGGCTGAACGCGTCGAGAGCGGGAGTTTTTGCCATACGCAACGCCCCTAATCGACCGTATTGAGCAGGCGGGAATAGCGAATGGCAAGCGGCCACTGCCAGATTTGCCACCAGCGCGTATCATCGGCGAATGAGAAGAATAATATCTGCGCCGGCCCGACCAGATTTTCATGCGGCACAAACCCGACATAACGCATGACGCGGCTATCGGCAGAATTGTCGCGATTATCGCCCATCATGAAATAATGCCCCTTGGGCACGGTATAGACGCCAGTATTATCCGCCGGACCGTTTTCAACTTGGTCGAGCGTGTAATATTGCCGCCCGCTGGGCAGGGTTTCGAGATAGCGCGGTATCGAGACTTCGCGTCCGTCGCTGCGCAAGTCAATGAACATGCCTGCCGCCTCGCGTTCAATTGGTTGGCCGTTCAGCCACACTGTGCCTTGGCGCATTTGAATCGTATCACCCGGTAGGCCAATCACCCGTTTGATGAAATCGGTGCGATTATCGGAGGGCAGTTTGAACACCACGACATCGCCGCGCTCCGGCTCATCGGCCATGACGCGGCCAGCAAAAATATTCGGGCTAAACGGCAAGGAATGGCGCGAATAGCCATAGCTATATTTCGAGACGAACAAGAAGTCGCCAATCAGCAAGGTCGGCTTCATCGAACTGGATGGGATATTGAACGGCTGAAGCAAGAAAGAGCGAATAATCACCGCAATCACAACCGCCCAGATAAAGGTTTTCACATTGTCGAAAAACCCGTCCTTCTCGCGCGGCGCGGCGACGTTTTTGTCTTTATCGCCAAAAATTTTCCAAGCCATCGCGCCCTCTCCTATTCGGTGCCGCTGTGTTCGGGCACAGCTGAAATGATGACGATTGCCTGGGCCAGCGGAAAGTCGTCGGTAATCGTCAGGTCGATTTGCGGCGTCATGCCCTTGGGCGTGATGGCCAGCAAACGCTCATGCGCGCCATTGGTCAGCACCATGGTCGGTTTTCCCGAACGCAAATTAGACACCCCCATATCACGCCAAAACACGCCTTGGCGCAAACCGGTGCCGAGGGCTTTGGAACACGCTTCTTTGGCCGCAAAGCGTTTGGCATAGGAGGCCGCACGCAATAAGCGGCGGTCGGATTTGGCCTGTTCAACAGGGGTGAAAATGCGCTGCACGAAACGCTCGCCAAAACGCTCTAGGGTTTTTTCAATCCGCCGGATATCAATCAGATCATTGCCAATGCCGATAATCATGCGTCACTGCTTGCATTGCGGCGGGCGTCCAACATCAGGCCGCGCATTTGAGCTATCGCCCCCTCAAGGCCGACAAAAATCGCCTCGCCAATCAAGAAATGACCGATATTCAACTCAACCACCGCATTAATGGCGGCAATCGGCGACACCGTGCCAAAGCTCAAACCATGGCCGGCATGCACTTCAAGGCCCAGCCCGCTAGCTTGCGCGGCGGCTTGTTGCAAGCGTAGCAATTCAGCGTCGAAGGCGGCTTGATCACCATCGGCGTGGGCGTGGCAATATGTGCCCGTGTGCATCTCGATAATATCCGTCCCCAGCGCGTGCGCCGCCTCGACCTGCGCGGCTTCGGGGTCGATAAACAAAGACACCCGAATACCGGCATCTTTTATCGGGGCGATAATTTTTTGTAAATTGTCGCGCCCGCCTATCACATCCAGCCCGCCTTCCGTGGTCACTTCTTGGCGTTTTTCCGGCACCAGACAGCAAGCATTGGGACGATGGCGCAACGCGATGGATTGCATTTCCTCGGTCGCAGCCATTTCGAAATTCAGCGGCAGGCCGATATTATTGGCCAAGCGTTCAATATCATTGTCGCTAATGTGGCGCCGGTCTTCGCGCAAATGCGCGGTAATGCCGTCCGCTCCGGCTTGCGCTGCCAGCTCTGCCGCCCGCACGGGGTCGGGCAAACCACCGCCACGCGCGTTGCGAATAGTGGCGACGTGATCAATATTCACCCCGAGGCGTAGTTTTTCAAACTTTGGCATTATCGTCCTCATCTTGACCTTTTTTGTTCAACCGGATTTTCATGTTTACCACACGTTTGGCCGCCAGCACCGCCCGGCGCCGGTTTTGATATAGCTCAATCGCCCACAAGCTCGGGTAATACGTGCTGACGCCGAGCACCAGCCCAACCGGAATCGAGCCAACCAGCATCGGCAATATAACCGGCCCCAGCGTTTCGAAAGGCGCTTCAAAAAATAACGCCAAACTCAGTTCAGGGATCTCGGTGGTTGGCGCGTTCGCCCCCATCAGCAGATTGCCCATGGTGAACGTCGCCAGCCAGATAAACGGGAAGCTCAACGGATTGCCGACCCATGTGCCGGCCACAGCGGCGATAAAATTGCCGCCAAAGAAATACACAATAATACCGGCCCAGATAATATGTGTGCCGAGCAACGGATTGGCCGAAATAAACGCCCCAACCGCAAGGCCGAAGGCGATATCGTGCGGCGCGCCTTGAATGCGCACGGTGCGTTGCCACAAATATTGCAAGGCGCGGCTCCAACCGGCGCGCGGCCAGAGAAATTGGCGCAGGCGCTCCAGCGGAGACAACGGATTTCGGCGTTTAAACATCATAGTGGTTTGGCTCACCCCCGAAGCGCGTTACTTAAGACCGCGACTTCCTGGCTTGATGGCTGGGATGTCGCGCAAATCGTCGGGAATTGAGTCGGCGTCAAAAGTCTCAAAAGACACTTGGGCCAGCGACTCAAGCCCGGTTCCGATTGTAGCCGCGCCAGCCGAACGGTCAATTAAACATCCCGCCCCGACGACGTTGCCGCCATGCGCTTCAATGGCTTTAATCGCTTCGCGCGACGACAAGCCAGTGGTGACAATATCTTCAATCATCACCGTGCGCGGATTGCCGACCAATTCAAAGCCGCGACGCAAGGCGAATTCCCCATCGACGCGCTCAAGAAACATCGAGTCGACATTTAACTGACGCGCTACCTCATGGCCGATAATCAAGCCACCCATGGCCGGCGCCACCACGCAATCAATCTCACCATCTACCGAGGCGCGTAATTTATCGGCCAAAGCCGAGGCCAGGCGTGCGGCGCGCTCTGGTTGCATCAACACCCGCGCGCATTGAAGATAATTGCGGCTGTGCAGGCCAGACGACAACAGGAAATGCCCGTCAAGCAAAGCTCCGGCGTCACGAAATTCTTGTAATACTTGTTCAGGTGTCATGCTGGCTCCGCTGGTTAACTGTTACTCGTAAACGACCCGCTCGATGGTGCTGACCACGCTTAGACCGCGCAAGGCCGACATCAGGCGATCGACATGTTCCACATCGCGCACTTCAATATCGAGTTTCAAATCGCAAAAATCATCGTTTCTTTGGGTGATCGCTAGATTAGAGATATTCGCCTCAAAATCAGCAATCGCTTGCGCCACGTCGCTCAATGAACCCGTACGGTTGACCGCTGTCACATGCAGACGGCTATCGAAGAGCTGGCGGCGTTTATTGTTCTCTCTATCGTCCCAGCGCATTGGCACCAAACGTTCGCGGTGGTCTTCATATTTATCCAGCTCAGGCGCGTTGACCGGATAAACCAGCACCCCCTTGCCCATCACCACCACGCCGACAATCTC
>JAHEIG010000058.1:8036-16025 GCA_024639515.1 Rhodobiaceae bacterium
CAATCTCGTCGCCCGGCAGTGGGAAGCAGCCTTCCCCGAAATTAATCGCTGTGCCGTAAAGCGCACCATTCAGCGGCACGGCAAATGCTGGCGCCCGCTCGGCTCGCGATTTACCGCTAATCAGCCCGCGCATAGCCCCCGCCAGCGAGGCGCGTTTGCCACGGCGTTTGCGCGGCAGAACCGCCATCAGCACCTCAGCCGCCCCGACATCACCGCGCCCGACATCGGCGTACAGGTTTTCGAGGTCTTCATAATTCAGCACGCCGAGCGCCCGCTCAAGCACTTGCTTGCTTAGTTGGTGGCCTTCGCTTTCAAAAATGCTTTTCAACATGCGCTGACCCAAATCGGCGTAATCGGCCTGCTCGCTTTCGCGCAGGGCCTGCCGAATGGCGGCACGCGCTTTACCGGTCTTGGCGTGATACAGCCAGTTCTCGGCTGGTAATTGGGTTTGACTGCGGATCACTTCAATCTCGTCGCCATTTTTTAGTGATGTGCGGAATGGTAATTTTTTGCCGTTAATCCGAACACCGGCACAGCTATTGCCGATTTGCGTGTGCACCGCATAGGCAAAATCCAACGCCGTGGCACCATTTGGCAGCGCAATCAGGCGGCCTTTCGGGGTGAAGCAAAACACCTGATCGGTAAATAATTCCAATTTGGTGTTTTCCAGAAATTCTTCCGCCGTTTCGCCGGTTTGAATTTGCTCGACCATTTCTTGCAGCCAGGCAAATGGGCGCAAATCTTCCAGATTGGGGGCGATGGAGCCGCTTTCCTTATAGGCCCAATGCGCCGCCACGCCGTTTTCGGCAATGTCGTGCATTTGCTCCGTGCGAATTTGAATCTCAACACGCTGTTTGTTCGGCCCAATCACCGTTGTGTGCAGCGATTGATAGCCGTTCAGCTTGGCGCTGGAAATGTAATCCTTATAGCGGCCCGGCACATAACGATAAGCGCGGTGCAGCACGCCCAGCGCGCGATAGCAGTCATCTTCATTATCGACAATCACCCGATAGCCGAAAATATCCGACAACTGCTCCAGCGAAATCGATTTATTCTCGACCTTGCGCCAGATGGAGAAAGGCCGTTTCTGGCGCCCATAAACTTTCGCCCGCAAGCCTTTCTCGGCCAAAAGCGAGGAAAACTCATAGGCGATTTCTTCCAGCATATCGCCGGAATTATCCAGTAGCTCCGACAAGCGGTCGCGGACAATATCGCGGCCTTCTTCATTCAGATGCCCGAAGGCCAAATCTTCTAATTCATCACGAAACGCCTGCATCCCCATACGACCGGCCAGCGGTGCGTAAATATCCATCGTCTCTTGGGCGATGCGGCGGCGTTTATCCTCCGAGCTGATAAAATGCAGGGTTCGCATATTGTGCAAACGGTCGGCCAGTTTGACCAATAAAATGCGCACATCATTGGCCGTGGCGAGCAGTAATTTACGAAAGTTTTCAGCTTGTGAGCTGCCTTCCGACGTGCCTTCAAGCAATGACAATTTGGTGACGCCATTGACCAAATCGGCAATCTCGCGACCAAACAGCGTTTCAATTTCTTCAAAAGTGGTGTCGGTGTCTTCAATCGTATCGTGCAACAAGGCGGTTGCGATACTGGCCGAGTCGAGGCGCAAATCGGTCAGAATACCGGCCACTTCAACAGGGTGGGAAAAATACGGATCACCGGAGGCGCGTTTTTGGTCGCCATGTTTTTGGGTGGCAAACACATAAGCGCGATTGAGCAGGCTCTCATCAGCGCGCGGTTCGTAGCTGGTTACACGGTCAACAAGTTCATATTGGCGCATCATGGCATTACACCCCACTGGCGCGTGTGCTTGTCCTAGTCAGACGCGCCACCTCGGCCGCTATCTTTTGGGGCTGCGGCTTCGAGCGATTTCAGAGCGGACAGAATATCGTCTTCGCTCATTTCCGGCATGGCTTCGGTTGTTTCTTCCGACTGACCAAATACGTCAGGCGCGGCCAGCGGGATGATGACATCTTCGTCCGGCTCATCAACGTCGATTTGTTTCTGCAGCGAGCCAACCAAATCTTCGCGTATCTCGCTTGGAATCAGCTTTTCTTCAGCGATTTCGCGCAATGCAACAACAGGATTTTTATCATTATCGCGATCCACAAGAATCTCGGCGCCAGCCGACATGCCGCGTGCCCGATGGGACGCTACAAGAACCAGTTCAAACCGGTTGGTGACTTTATCGACGCAATCTTCGACGGTTACCCGAGCCATAATATCTTACTCCAAAGTGATTTGATTTTTGTTTATGCCCTTTGGCCAATTTTCGCAAGGAAAAAGTCACATTTACAGCCGCTTCACAGCTTTAATGTCACCTATCGGCAAGCCGCTTTTGAGCTGTTCAATCGCCGCACCGGTCACCGGATGGCGCCATGCCGGGGCAATATCGCTCAATGGCACCAGCACAAAGCTGCGATGCGATATACGCGGATGCGGCAAGGTGATCCGATGGTCAAGGATTTGCCCGTGATAATCGAGAATATCAATATCCAGCGTCCGCGCCCCCCATTTTATCCGCCGCAAGCGGCCAAATTCGGCTTCCACCGCATGACACGCCGATAACAGGCCGGTTGGCGACAGATTAGAGGTAACGGCGAGGCAGGCATTGACATAGGCGCCTTGGCCTTTGGGGCCGACCGGCGGCGTTAGATAAAGCGGCGAGACAGCGCAAACGCGCATCCGCCGTGTCGCCAGAAGCGCAATCGCTTGCTCGACCAGTTGCTGACTGGTGGCAAACGCGCCGGATAAATTACTGCCAATGCCGAGATAAATCATCAGTGCCTCTTTGAGATGATTGGCTTATGACAGAAGCAAGTTGCTGGCAAGCCCTGCCTGCACTTATACTGTCCGCCATGACTGAGCAAAATCCCGCCCTCCCCGACAAAGATTGCCCGCTATGCCCGCGCCTTGTGAGCTATCGCCAGACCAACCAAGCCGCCCAGCCTGATTGGTTCAACGCCCCTGTGCCATGTTTTGGCGACCCGCAGGCCGAATTTCTGATTGTCGGCTTGGCCCCGGGGGTGACCGGCGCAAACCGCACGGGACGGCCGTTTACCGGCGATTGGGCCGGTGATTTATTATATGACACGCTGGCTCAATTCGGCTTTTCCAGCGACACTTATGACAAGCATATTGATGACGGACTGAGCCTGAATAATTGCATGATCACCAATGCGGTGCGCTGTGTGCCGCCGCAAAACAAACCGATTGGCGCTGAGATTACCGCCTGTCGGCCATTTCTGCTCAACCGCATTGAGAGTTTGAAAAACCTCAAAGCGATTCTCTCGCTGGGCCGGATTTCGCATGAAAGCGTGTTGCGCAGTTTTGGGGTGAAATTGAAAGACGCTGCATTTGCCCATGGCGCCAAGCATGATGTCGGCGGCTATAAGCTGTATGACAGCTATCATTGCTCGCGCTACAACACCAATACGCGGCGCCTGACTCCCGAAATGTTCGCCGATGTCTTCGCCACCATTAAAGCCGATTTAGCCGCCAGCGCTTAAGGCTTATTTCATCAGACGAGCTTTTTGCCGTTGCCAGTCGCGCTTTTTCTCATTTTCGCGGCGGTCGGCCTTTTTGCGCCCACGGGCCAGACCAATCAGCAATTTCACCCGCCCCTGTTCGTTGAAATACAGCTTGAGCGGCACCACCGTCATGCCATCGCGCTGAACCGAGGCCATTAAGCGGTTTAACTCGCGCCGGTGCATCAGCAATTTGCGCGGTTGGGTGGGTTTGTGATTGTGCCGGTTGCCTGCGCTATATTCGGGGATGTCGGCATTGACCAAAAACCCCTGCCCGTTTTCAAAACTGGCATAAGAATGGGCTAAATTAGCCTGCCCCTGACGCAGTGATTTGACTTCCGTGCCTTGCAGCACAAGCCCTGCCTCAAAAGTATCAACCACCTCAAAGTCGCGGCGGGCGCGGCGGTTTTCGGTGATGGTCCCGTCGCCAGCGCTATTTTTCTTCCGACCACCGTGTTTCGAGGACATCGGACTAAATCAGCCCCAGCCCGCTCAGCGCCGCGTCGACTTTTTGGCGGGCGGCTGGTGAGGCGGGCAAAAGCGGCAGTCTGATTTCTTCGTCACACAGCCGCATTTGCGCGGCGGCATATTTCACCGGCGACGGGCTGGTTTCGCAAAATAGCGCGTCAAACAAGGGCATAAGTTTTTCTTTCAACGCCAAGGCGGTGTCAAAATCGCCTGCGGCGGTGGCATTTTGCATTTGCGCGCACAAGGCCGGCGCAATATTCGCGGCGACCGAAATACAGCCGACCCCGCCGCGCTGGTTGAAATCAACCGCTGTCGCGTCTTCGCCGGATAATTGGATAAAGTCTGCGCCACACGCCGCCGCTTGTTGTTCGACGCGGCTCAAATCGGCAGTAGCATCTTTGACGCCAATAATATTATCGCGCGCCGCCAACACCGCCATGGTCTCTGGCGTCATATCGACAATGCTGCGGCCTGGAATATTATAAATCAAAATCGGCAAGCCGCTGGCATCGCTAATCGCTTCAAAATGCGCAATTAAGCCAGCCTGCGTCGGCTTGTTGTAATACGGCGTGACATGTAACACCGCATCGGCGCCCGCCTCTGCCGCGTGTTTGGTGAAGGCGACCGCTTCGGCGGTTGAATTGGATCCGGCACCAGCAATCACTGGCACACGGCCTGCCGCTGCTTCAATGCAAATCTCGACGACGCGCTGATGCTCGCCATGGCTCAGCGTCGGCGACTCGCCGGTGGTTCCGCAGGGCACAAGCCCGTGCGTGCCCTGCTCGATTTGCCACTCAACCAGACGCGCAAAAGCGCTCTCGTCGACCCCGCCATTTTTGAAAGGGGTGATAAGTGCTGGAATAGACCCGTGCAGCATAGAAAGCTCCGACTTGTGTCAGCAAAAAAAGCTGGCGAAATTAATGTTATGGCGGCAACATAGCATAATCGAGTGCGGCGGCAAGTTACTCATATTCTTGCCCTTTAACGCCGCCCATTGAGCGACTTGGTTTAGGGAGTACGACATGTCTGAAAATCTGAAAAACGCCGTCATCTTTGGCTGCGGCCCGCGCGAAGGTATCGGCGCAGAATTATGCCATCAGGCGGCGCAAAACGGTTTTCATGTCTTCGTCAACGGACGCACAGAAGAAAAAATCACCGCCATCGCCGACAGCATTAGTGCCGATGGCGGCGAAGCCACCCCGCTTTTGGCCGATGTCACCGACACGCTGGATATCAAAAACGCCATGCTGAAAATCGCCGCCGATGGCCGCCCGCTAGAACTGGCGATTTATAATGCCGGCAATAACCGACCCGAGGCGTTTCTCGATGTGACACCAGAGATATTTGAAGAAATGTGGCGGGTGATTTGCTATGGCGCTTTTGTCGCCTCGCAAGCCTGCTTGCGGCTGATGCTTGAGCAACAAGCGCAAGCCGAGCGCCAATCGCTGATGTTCACCGGCGCCAGCGGCAGCATGCGCGGCAAAGCCAATTTCGCCGCTTTCGCCGCCGGTAAAGGCGCCATGCGGATGATGGCGCAATCCATCGCCCGCGAATTTGGCCCACAAGGTATCCATGTGGCGCATGTGATTATCGACGGCGCGGTGAATGGCGATAAATTGAAAACCAATTATGCCGGTTATCTCGACAAATTGGGCGAAGACGGCTCATTGCGCGTCGAGGCCATCGCCAAAACCTTCTTCACCCTGCACGAGCAACACAAATCAGCGTGGACGCAAGAAATCGACCTGCGCCCGTTCAAAGAAAACTTCTAATCCTCAAGCTGCCCGGTGAGAATCGTGGCGGCGATGTCGCGCGCACGGTTTGGCACTTGCTTTGCCCAGCGGCTATCCAGCAACTCATCATAGGCGCGTTGCCAATCACCCGCCTCAAGTGCCGCCCGCGCCTTTTTGAATCCGGCAAAGCCGCCCCGCCCGAGGTTAAACGCCATCGACACCAACGCCTCATAACGCGGCTGATTAATCAGGCCAGCCGGTGGCGACAGTAAATCCCATATCGTCTGCTCGGCCTCCGCCAAATCATCGGCCAGATAAGCATTAATCACCCGCTCGGACAGGCAAAACCCGTGCGCGTTGAGCCGCTGCGCCAGGCCGTCATCGCACCACCCGCCCTTGCGCCAGTCGACGACATGGCCAACGCCCATCGTCCAATAGCCGAGGCTGTCTTGATACAAGCGCGCCCGCACCCCCTCATGGCGGCGCAGCAGCGCCAGCAGCGAGCCGCGCGGAGCGTCGCCGGCTTGAAGGGCGGATTGAGCGGCGTTTTTGGGCAAATTATCGTGCCTCATTTTGGCAGGTGAAAGCGTCTATTTTACCGCCAAATCACGGCCCGGGCATAACTGACAAAAACCCGCCCTCTACATGCACTCGACGCTTGCAATCCTGTCTCGGCTTGTTTATCACCACAGGTGGAGAGGTGGCCGAGTGGCTGAAGGCGCTCCCCTGCTAAGGGAGTATGCGGTAATCCCGTATCGAGGGTTCGAATCCCTTCCTCTCCGCCACTACTTTTTGGGCTGATTTTATCTAATAAAAACAATGCATTTAGAAATAGGCCTGTGTGATTTTACCCCTAAGATTTACCCCTAAAGTTACTCCCCCCCAAAAAAACTCCCAGCATTCATATATATAAATAGACCTTGCCATATAGTGACCTAAAATAGGCGATGCTTCATGGTTGTGGGGTATGCAGAAAACTAACTTCAATGGTTGTGGGGTATGCAGAAAACTAACTTCAACAGCCTTTGTAGTTTTTGGCTACGCATTCTCTAGCCATCTCTTGTGCTTTTTCTATTTGAATCAGCGACATTAGCAGTTACTTCTCTATCAATAAGTACGTTTCTTTCTATTGTGGATTGCAAATCAAGAGTACTAAATATATTATATAATAACTTTAATTAGGAGGTTGAAAAACATGAATAAGATAGTAATTTCGAGCATTCTTTTAACTAGTTTATATACTCCCCAAGCGCTTGCAGAGGTTTCTGGGGTGTTCAGTGTGGGCTCTCAGTTTGTTATGCCATCGTCAGGAGAACCAGGTGACGTTGAGTTCCAAGAAAATGTTTTTGGCATTGAGGCTTACTCCGGTGTGCATATCCCTGTCGATGAAACTAAGGCGACCTACATCGACTTAAGGTTTGATTACCACGAAGAGACTGATAATGGTGACGTAAACGAGGAATATGGCATGTACTTTTCCCTTGGCGCTCATTATTTGTGGAACGTTAACGATAACCCGACTGGAATCTTTGGTGCTGTTGCCACAGGTAATAGTCTAGAAGAAGAAGACGATGTAGGTTTGATTTACATGGTTGGAGTGGAAAAACGCTTCGGTGATTTTTCAACTCAAATTGGTTATGCAAGGAGTAACGACGTTGGAAATAATGACAGCGATATCGACACTCTTGAGAACCTTATTTTCATCCGCACTGGTTATCATAAAGACGGATTCAACGGTAGCATTGCGTATGGAGACGGCGATTTCGACGATGACACAGAAGACGCTGGCGATAAAAATGACGGCCATTGGATACAAGTTGAAATGAGTTATGAACGGCCTTGGGGTGAACATCTTAACTGGTACGTAGGCTATGAATATGATTACGTTAAACTGAAAACTGTAGCTTTTGAAGACAGTGATTCGGCTAAAATGCATCGGCTTTCATTAGGAATAAAAGTACCTTTCGGTGATATCTCATCACCCTTCACTACACCTAATTTAACCGCACCAGTAACTTGGTCTGGCGACTTAAATTAATCTGTTTGCAGATGTCTAATTTTTATGAAACTAGGGAAGGGGGCCAATGCTCCCTTTCCTTTTTATTAATTTGACTGCTACCAAGGCAAGGCCAAGCTTTAATGGACCTTGGCAACTCTCTGTTGAACCCATCTCCTCCGCCATCTAATCGACCCCTAACCTGTCGAACGATGTCCAACGGTATAACCACCTGTCAATAATCACC
>JAHEIG010000131.1 GCA_024639515.1 Rhodobiaceae bacterium
TGACGACGCTCTGGTCGAGATGATTTTGCAAGACCCTGCCTTTGCTGGTTTGTCGGGCCAATTTGACGAGCCGACTTTCCGCATGGTGCTGCGTCGCAATGGCTTGAACGAAGACCTGTTCGTCAATGATCAGCGCGACTTCCATGTGCGCGAACAATTAATGGCCGCCACATTTGACCGCGCCATGGTGCCGGAGATTATGCAAAGCCAGCTTTTCGCTCACTTCCTTGAACGCCGGACAGCCAAATATGCCATTTTGTCATTGGGTGCCACAGAAGAAGTCGGCGAGCCGACAGAGAAAGAATTGGAAGCGTTTTACAACGCCACGCAATTGCGCTTCACCGAGCAAGAACGCCGCTCCGCCGTTGTGCTGTCAGTGACCCCAGAACGGTTTGCCGAGAGCATCACCTTTACGCAGGAAGATTTGCGCGAGGAATATGACATCGCCATCGCCGATTATACGGTTGTCGAAGAACGCGGCGTTGACCAATTGGTGTTGAGCGACGAGGCAACGGTTGAGCTTGTCCGCGATCTGCTGGCCAGCGGCACACCTTTTGTGGAAGTTGTCGATGCGGCCGGACAAAATCTCGACAATACAGATCTCGGCACGATTACCCGCGACGACATGATTTCATCAGTACTGGCCGATGCCGCTTTCTCTCTCAATGAGGGCGAAGTCAGCGGGATTGTTGAAGGCCCGCTTGGTTCGGTGGTTTTGCGGGTGCGCAACATCAAGCCGGAAGTGGTCACCCCCTTTGAAGACGTTGCCGACGACATTCGCCAACGCTTGGTCACCGACCGCGCCATTGATGACTTGCTGGCGTTTTCTGAAACCATTGAAGACGAACGCGCAGCCGGCAGCAGCCTCGAAGAAATCGCTCAACGCTTTGACCTTGAGCTGACCACGGTTGAAAATTTCGACCGCGACGGCAAAGCTGAAGACGGCGCCCGCGCTCCGGCTTTGAGTCGTTTGGACTCGCTTGTCGAGGTTTTGTTTGATTCAATTGTTGGCGAAGACCTGCCGCTGCTCGAAACCGAAGATGGTAGTTTCGCCTGGGCCCGCCTGACCGGCATCCAGCCAAGCCGCGTGCGGCCATTGGATGATGTGCGCGCGCAAGCCACCGCACAGTGGAAAGTCATCGAACAGGCCAATTTGCTCGAAGCCTTGGCCGCGCATTTGGTCAAGCAAGGCAATGAAACCGGCGACTTCGACAAGATTGCCAAGCAAATGGAATTGATCACACTGACATCTGAGCCAATGACCCGCCAAGTGAGCAATGAGACGTTTTCTGAACAGGCCGTGACGAAACTATTCGCCACTGAAGAAGGCAAATTCGCATGGGCGCCTGTCGGCTTTGGCAGCGAATTGGTGGTTATGCAAGCGGTTGAGGTGACACGCGCCAAGGCCAACGAGAACAGCGAAGCCAAAGATTTGATTTTCAGTGGCGAGCGGCGCAAATATCACGCCGACATCACCGATCAATTTGTCCGTAGTCTGCAAGCCTCATACGGCATTGAAATTTATCAGGACGATATCGATTTGGCGGTCAGCCAATTGGTTGGCCAATGACCACAAGCGAGGTTGAGTTTCACGCCTTTGAGCAAGCCTATCAGGCGGGCACAGCGCAGCTTGTCTGGTCGGAGCTGATTGCCGATTTGGAAACACCAGTGGCCGCCTATTTGAAACTGGCCGAGGGGCAGGATTATTCATTCCTGCTCGAGTCGGTTGAAGATGGTGACATTCGGGGCCGCTATTCGATGATTGGGCTGGCCCCTGATTTGCTGTTCCGCATCCGCGACGGCCAACCTGAAATCAATGAAAACGCGCTGCACGACCAAGACAGCTATCAGCCTATGCAAGGGGCGCCGCTGGATGCGTTGCGCCAAGTGCTGAAAGCCTCAAGGCTGGATATCCCCGAAGGCTTGGCGCCGATGTCAGCCGGTGTATTCGGCTATATGGCCTATGACATGGTGCGCCATATGGAAGACCTGCCGGACACCAACCCAGATGTGTTGGGCGTGCCGGATTGCTTGTTTATGCGGCCTACTGTAATTGCGGTTTTTGATAGCGTCACCGACACCATTAAGCTGGTCACGCCAGTGCGCGCCCAAGACGGCGTCAGCGCCGCCGATGCACATGAAGCGGCGCATGCGCGGCTGGCCGAGGTCAGCGACGCCATGCACAAGCAAATCTCTGCCCATGAGCTGAATGTGCCAAATGAATTTGACGCACCGCAATCGAATATGAGCCAAGAGACTTATTTCGATATGGTCAAACGCGGCAGGCAATATATCGAAGCCGGTGATATTTTTCAGGTGGTTTTGAGCCAGCGTTTCAATATTGATTACGACCTACCGGCGTTTGATTTGTATCGCGCCTTGCGGCGGGTCAACCCATCGCCTTATTTATTCTTTCTGAACATGCGCGATTTTTCGATTGTCGGCTCCAGCCCCGAAGTTCTGGTCGGGGTGAAAGACCGGGTGGTCAATATCCGCCCGATTGCTGGCACACGTTTACGCGGTGCCAATACGGCTGAAGACGAGGCGATTTCGCTAGACTTATTAGCGGATGAGAAAGAGCGCGCCGAACATTTAATGCTGCTCGATCTGGGGCGCAATGATGTCGGGCATGTCTCAGAAATCGGCAGTGTGAAAGTCAACACCGCCTTTGGCCTGCAAAAAACCTCGCATCTGATTCACATTGTCTCCGATGTCACCGGCACGCTGTTGCCGGAATGCGACGAGATTGACGCGCTGGTGGCGGGGTTTCCTGCCGGCACCGTGTCAGGCGCACCGAAAATTCGCGCCATGGAAATTATCGACGAGCTGGAACCCGAGCGGCGCGGCGTTTACGCTGGCTGTGTCGGCTATTTTTCAGCCAATGGCGATATGGACACCTGCATCGCCCTGCGCACGGCGCTGGTCAAAGATGGCAAGCTCTATGTACAAGCTGGTGGCGGGGTTGTGTATGACAGCACGCCGCAATATGAATATGATGAAACCGTCAATAAAGCGGCGGCTTTGTTCCGCGCCGCTGAAGTGTCTCTGAAATTGGCCAGCGAGAGAAAGAACCGTCCCTAATGCTTACGCTGATTGATAATTACGACAGCTTCACCTTCAATCTGG
>JAHEIG010000135.1 GCA_024639515.1 Rhodobiaceae bacterium
GCGTTTCATCGGCATTATGATTGAGAGCTATGCCGGTAAATTGCCGCTGTGGTTGGCGCCTGAGCAAGTCGTCGTGTGCCCGATTACCAGCGATGCTGATGGCTATGCCGAGCAGGTGGTCGAGACGCTGAAAGCGGCTGGCTTGCGGGCTCGGGCTGACGCGCGCAACGAGAAAATCAATTACAAAGTGCGCGAGCACTCCGTCGCCAAAGTGCCGGTCATTCTGGCGGTTGGGATGCGTGAGGCAGAAGGCCAAACCGTTTCAATGCGCCGTCTGGGGTCGAAAGACCAAACCGTCGTGGCGCTTGATGAGGCGGTGCAGAATTTGCAAGCCGAAGCGACACCTCCGGATTTGCGCACTTAAAATTCATATCTCACTTCAAAGCGATGGCTACGGAAGCGATAGGGTTGCGTGGTGTCACGCTGGTCGCCGCTTAAATAGCGCACAGCCAGCATGGTAGCGGGCACCCGCCACTCGACAAACTGCGCGTTGAGCAAATTGGCGTAATCCGTATCGTCATTGACATAGGCTTCGGTTTGCTGGCCAATAAAGTAGCGCTCGCCATAGCCGATTTCGAATTTATATTCCCAGTGCTGCCACACGCTCAGCCGGTGGCCGCCAAAAGCATGGCGGATTTGCTGGCTGACGCTGTAATTGCCCATGCCAATTTTATCGCCCGGCGACAGGGCCAGCGCATAATCAGTGCGGCTTTGCGAGCGCTAATCTCTTGCGGCGCGGCATTTGGGTTGTCGATTTGCGTATACGCGTAAAGCCCCTCAAGACTGGCCGGTTTAATGCGGTAGAGATCGTCCTCGTCGTAGAAATAATCAATCAGCTTAAAGGTAAAAGGCGGCAAAAGCCCGACCCCGAGCACCGGCATGTCGCGGCGCAGGCCAATTTCGACGATTGAGGTATTGCTCTCGTCATTATTGAGCTCGAAGTCACTATCTGGGATTTTTGCAATCAACGTGTGGCGTTCATTATAGCTATATTCGAGATATATTTGCGGCTCGGCCTTGCGCACATCAATCGGCGTAGAGCTTGGCGGAATGCTGGTCAGGGCTTGCTGATAGCTCAGCGTGCTGCGGGTATAAGATATGGTGGTTTTGGCCTGCTCAGGGGCCAACACCCACGGGTTGGCCTCGGCATTGGCAAATGCCGCGCAAAAGACCCATATCATTATCCAAGTAAAGCGTTTCATTGTTATTATTTTCTTAACAAGATTAGTCTAGCGCCGCGTGCGCGACAAGGCTAGAAGGAACACAAGCATAGCGATGATAGGGGAAACACATGTCGGATGAATCAGTCTCTGGGTTTTTGCAAACCCGTCGGTCGGTGATGGCGCGCAATATGACGACGCCCGGCCCTGACCGCGCGACGCTGGAGACGCTCTTGTCTATTGCCGTGCGCGTGCCCGACCATGGCAAGCTGGCCCCGTGGCGGCTGATTGTGCTGCAGGGCGAGGAGCGCACGCGCTTGGGCGCCGTCGCCAAAGCGGCTTTTATCGACGACAATCCAGACGCTGAAGGCACGCAGGTGCAGGCCGCGGCTGACCAGTTTGAGCGCGCGCCTTGCGTTGTTGCGGTGATTGCGCGCCCGGTCGCGCACCCCAAAATTCCGCGTTCCGAACAAATTTTAAGCGCTGGCGCGGTTTGTATGAACCTGCTGACGGCGGCGCAATCAATGGGTTTTGCTGCTCAATGGCTAACCGGTGCGGCGGCTTATGCGCCAAGCGTGGCCGCGTATCTCGGCGCCCAAGAGGGCGATGAGATTGCCGGCTTTATCTATCTCGGCACCGCGCGAGAGGCCCCGAGCGAGCGGGCCCGCCCGTCATTAGATGATGTTGTGCGTTTCGGGGTTTCCGGAGACCAGCACTAATGCACCAATTGCGTCAGGATATTAAGACGCTGGCGACGCTTGCCTGGCCGGTCATTATATCGCGCATCGGCATTATGATGTTGACCGTGGTCGACACCATCATGGTCGGGCGCTATGCGTCTGAGCATTTGGCTTATCTCGGCGTCGGTTTGGTGCCGCATAATATTTTCATTCTGATTATGCTCGGCCTGCTGCTCGGCACGTCGGTTTTGGCGTCGCGCCATTTTGGCGCCGGTGATCTCAAAAAAGCTGGTGAGGTCTGGGTGCTGGCCATGCCTTGGGCGCTGTTTATCGGCTTGGTCGGATTTGTTGTCTGTGCGTTTGGCGAGGTTTTGCTCTTGCTCGGCGGTATCGAACCCGATGTGGCGGCGAAAGCGGGGCGCATATCATTTATTGCAGGTTTGAGCTTGCCATTGGCGGCGATACACATGACCACCGGCTTTTTTCTCGAAGGTATTCGCAATCCGCGCCCGGCCATGGTGATTATGCTGCTGGCCAATGTGCTGAATATCGGTGCCAATTATGTGCTGGTCTATGGGCTTTATGGGTTGCCTGAATTGGGGGCCGAAGGCTCGACATGGGCCACTTTTACGGTGCGCGTCCTCCAGTTGGGCTGTTTGTTTTTTTATATGCGTTTCCTATTTGACCGGCAATCCTATGGCCTCACCTCATGGCCGCGCTGGAGCTGGAAAAAAGGCGCTGAGATGCGCCAAATTGGCTATGCCTCGGGCGTTTCGCTGGGCATTGAAAATGCCGCCTTTAATGCGCTGATTTTGTTCGCTGGTTGGATCAGCCTGACCGTGGTGGCGGCGCATGTGATTATGATTACCGCTTTCGGCTTGTTCTTCATGGTCGGGGCCGGGCTTGGCGCGGCCACGGGTGTCAGTGTCGGCAATGCTTATGGCGCGCAAGATTTTGACGGCGTCAAACGCTGGACCCGTTTGGGGCTTGGTTCGTTAACCCTTCTAATGGGGCTGAGCGTCTTGGCGCTGGTATTTTTCGCTGAGGAGTTTGCCGGTTTTTACACCGAAGATGCGGCGGTTATCGCCCTGGCCTCGCAAATGCTGGTCTTGGTGGCGGTGGCGCTTATTCTCGACACAGGGCAGACCTTGATGGCCTACGCGCTGCGGGCGCGTGGCGACACATGGTGGCCGACGACCGTGCATGTGCTGTGTTATGCGGGCGTGATGACACCG
>JAHEIG010000068.1 GCA_024639515.1 Rhodobiaceae bacterium
TTATCGGCGCGCTTATCCCGTTCTTCATTTTGCTATTGCGCAATTATTATCTCAATCGCCGGCAAGACCTCCTTAGTCTTGGTGTTGGCGAATAATCTTTTTCTCGAGCAAATCTGACAGCGCTTCTTGGTCGACCCCCATATCGCCCAATATTGATAGCGTGTGCTGACCAATTTCGGGGATTGGCCCTTTCGGGTCGGTGCTCTCATCGCCGAAACGAATAGGCGAGGCAGGCGCGGGGTAGCTTGTGCCATCGGTTTTTGGCATATCGACAATAACACCGGCGGCTCGCAATTGCGGGTCGTCGAGGGCTTGCTCAAAAGATTGCACAGGCGACCAGATAAGCCCTTCGGCATCGAGACGCGCGCCCCATTCGGCCAGCGTTTGGGTGGCGAAAATCGCGTCCATCGCTTCAACCAAGGCGGCACCATTTTTGCGTCGGGCGCGGAATGAGGCAAACCGCTCATCGCCTTCGAGATGTTCTAGCCCGACAGCGCGGACAATTTCCGGCCAATCCGGTTCACCCGGGCGCGAGTTCAAGAACAACCAATGGTCATCTGAGGTTCTGAAGAAATTGCTGGTTGGCACCACCGCTTCTTCGCGCGGGCGCGAGCGGGCAATCCGCCCATAGCGCATATAGGTGCCGAAATCAGAGCCGACCGCATAGGCACCCGAGCGCACCAGTGAGCCCTCAACCAGCGTGCCTTTACCGCTTTCGCGGGCTTTCAGCAGGGCCGCCAGAATACCCGTCGCGGTGCTGATGCCGGTGACGTGATCACCGACCCCGACGCGCAATGGCACCGGTGAGGCGCCCTTTGGCGTCATCATCCAGCCGATGCCAGATTTGGCCCAGAAAGCCGCTGTATCAAAGCCGGGCTTGTCGCGTTCGTCGCCTTCAAGGCCAAAACCGGTGACGCTGGCGTAAACCATTTTCGGGTTAATTTTGTGCAATGTGTCGAAGTCGAGACCTTGGTTTTCCAGTTGCGATGGCCGCACATTGGTGACGAACACATCGGCGTCGGCAACCATTTGGCGCACCAAATCGCGGCCTTCTTCGGTTGAGGTATTGATGGAAACCGCCCGTTTTCCGCGATTATCAATGGCAAATACTGGATTATCCGGATAATCGTCGGTCATCGCCGTGGCGAAGAAATTACGCATCGGACAGCCGCCCAAAGGTTCGATTTTAATAACATCAGCACCCCAATCGGCGAGGATTCCGGCCGCCGCAGGGGCTGCAATATAAGTCGCCATTTCGATGACTTTAATACCTTCAAGCATGGTCAAATACTCCTTTTGTGGCTAATCTATAACCATGAAAGAACAAAAAGCAATGACCGAGGCGCAAACCCGCGCCACTTTACAAAAAATGCGGGCAGAGATGGTAGATGCCGTCGAAGCCGTGGCGCGTGATGCCGAACCAGTGGAACTTGACCAAACCCAACAAGGGCGTTTGTCGCGCATGGACGCCATTCAGCAACAAGCCATGGCGGCCGAAACCAAGCGCCGTCGGGTGCGGCAGGTGCAAATGATTGATGCCGCCCTCAAACGCCTTGATGAAGGCGAATATGGCTATTGCGTATCATGCGGCGAAGCGATTGAGCCTGAACGCTTGGCGCTTGACCCAGCGGTTGCCAGTTGTATCCAACACGCAAGCTAATAAGGCTGGCGCGCAAGGCTAATTCATTTGCTGATGAGGCGTGAATTGTTTATCACCAAGCGATGAATTATGTCACCTTCCTGCGCCGTCATATCGGCTTTTTGTTTTTCGGATTTTCAATGATGGGGCTGTCGAATTTTGGCCAGACATTTTTCATTGCGCTGCACGGGGCCGACATCAAACAAGCCTTCGGCCTGACCAATACAAGTTTTGGCGGTCTGTATTCGGCAATGACCTTGCTGAGCGCGCTGGTGCTTTTGTATTCCGGTCGGTTAATCGATAAATGGCCGCTGTCGCGGTTTACCAGTTTTGTGTTTCTCGGCTTTACCGCCGGCTGCCTGTTTATGGGCTTTGCCAGCCATATTGTGATGCTGGCCATGGCGCTGTTTTTCTTGCGCCATTTCGGGCAGGGGTTGAGCGGCCATACGGGCATCACCGCAACGGCGCGGGCGTTTCCTGAGCAACGTGGCCGTGCGGTGGCGATTATTCAGCTCGGCTATGCCAGCACAGAAGCGATTTTTCCGCTGCTCTTGGTGTTGGTGATGGGCTGGGTCGGGTGGCAGGGCAGTTGGCTGATGGCGGCCGGGTTTTTGCTGTTGATCGCCATGCCGCTGCAGCTCTATCTGACCCGCTATGAACCCAAGCTCGATAAAGCCGACATGCAAGCGGCGGATGGCTCGCAAGCAGCCGGACGCGCCGAGGTTGTGCGCGATAAACGGTTTTACCTGCTGCTGCCGCTTTACACCTCGTCGCCGTTTTTGCTGACGGGGATGTTTTTCCATCAGGTCAATTTGGCGAACGCCTATGACTGGTCGCTGGTCGCGCTGGCCAGTGCGTTTACGCTTTATGCGCTGACCAAAATCGGCGTGTCGCTGATTATGGGCGGGCTGATTGACCGCTTTGGCGCGGTGCGGCTGTTTCCGTTGGTGTTTGTGCCATTGGCGGGCGCTTTTGCGACGCTGCTTTGGCCAAATCTGATTCCGTTGGCGCTGGCGCCTTATGTTTATCTGGCGCTGATTGGCGTCAATCTCGGCATGACGGCACCGGCCAGTGGCAGCCTGTGGCCAGAGCTTTTCGGCACTCAGAATCTTGGCGCCATACGCTCCATGACCTCGTCGATTGTGATTTTCAGCACCGCCGCCGCGCCGGTTTTCTTCGGCGCGATTATTGATGCCGGTATCAGCTTTGCGGTGATCAGTCAGTTCTGCATCGTCTATCTTTTGGTTTGTGGCGCGCTTGCCTTTCTCGCTTCACGCATTACACTCGCCAACCAATAGGGAGAATATGATGAGTGATTCTGGAAATTTGATTGCCGCCGCGACGGTGATGATTGTGCGCGACACAGACAATGGCCCCGAAGTGTTTATGGTGGTGCGCCACCACGAGATTGATTTTGCCTCAGGCGCGTTGGTGTTCCCAGGCGGCAAGGTTGACGCGGGCGATTATGCCAGTGATTTGCGCGACCATTGCTCGGGCACGGATGGTTTATCAGATCACGAGATTGCCATGCGCATCGCTTCTATCCGCGAGTCATTTGAAGAATGCGGCATCTTGCTGGCCCGCGAAAAAGGCCAAGATAGTTTCATCTCCGCCGCGCGTCTGGCTGAATTAGAAGATTGGCGCAGCCGCTTTAATAAAGGCGAAGCCGACATGCTGTCTTTCGCGCAACAAGAAGGCTTGGATTTCGCCGTCGATGCTTTGGGCTATTTCGCCCGCTGGATTACCCCGGAAATGATGAAGAAACGTTTCGACACTTATTTCTATATCGTGCGCGCGCCGGAAGACCATATCGGCCTGCATGATGGCAGCGAGAGCGTCGATAGTGTGTGGATTACCCCGCAACAAGCGATGGATGAGGCCGATGCCGGCACCCGCACGGTGATTTTCCCGACGCGGATGAATTTGCAAAAATTGGCCGAGCGCAAAGATGTCGACGAGGCGCTGGCAAAATGCGGCGATGTGGTGACGGTGCAACCGTTTATCGAAGTCGACGGCGACAAGCGCTATTTGCGTATTCAAGCCGACGCGGGCTATGGCGACCCGCGCGAGGATATTACGCGCGGGCTGTAATACCGGTTGTGATTACTGGCTGAATTGTTCGGCGAGAATGCGTTCGTCGAGGCTGTGATCCGCGTCGAACAGCATGAAAAGCTGGTGGCTTCTATCCTGCGCGATATGCACTTCGCTGACATTACGAAACTCGGCATGGTCGGCGACCGCAGAGACGGGCCGCTTGCTGGTTTCCAATGTGGTGATGGTGACTTGCGCCACTTCTGGCAAAATCGCTCCGCGCCAACGCCGTGGCCGGAAGGCTGAGATTGGCGTCAGCGCAAGCAGCGCCGCATCAATCGGCAAAATCGGCCCATGGGCTGACAGATTATAAGCCGTGCTACCCGCCGGTGTGGACAGCAACACGCCGTCGCAGACCAGTTCTTCCATGCGTACCCGACCATCAATGGAAATTTGCAATTTCGCGGCTTGCGCGCTTTCGCGCAGCAGCGACACTTCATTGATGGCCAATGCTTCGTGGCTTTCGCCCGACACCGAAGTGGTGGTGACTTTCAACGGATGCAGCAGAGACAGCTTGGCGGCGGCGAGGCGCTCGCGCAAATTGTCTTCTTCATAGCGGTTCATCAAAAACCCGACCGAGCCGCAATTCATGCCGAAAATAGGCGTACCGTTTTTCATGCTGGCGTGCAGGGTTTGCAGCATCAGCCCATCGCCACCCAGCGCGATAATCACATCCGCCTCTTCCACATCGACGCCGTCATAGCGCGCGTGCAAGGCTTGCCGCGCTTGAGCGGCTTCCGGATTGTCGCTGGCGACAAAAGCCAGCTTTCGCGTATCTAGTTTCTGTGTCATTTTACGGCCTATACCATGCTGACAAAAAAGTGCAAAGTTTCGTGTAACACGGATATAGGCGCAAATCACCCGTCAGCAAAGGCGGTGAGGCTGGGAGCAGATAATGAGTGAGCCATTTATTCTAAGTATTGATCAGGGCACCACCTCGTCGCGGGCCTTGGCATTTGCCCGCAATGGCAAGGTTTTACAGCTCGCGCAAACCGAGTTCCGGCAGATTTTCCCAAATGATGGCTGGGTCGAACATGACGCCATGGAGATTTGGAACACCACGCAAGCGGTCTGCCGCGACGTCTTGGCGGCGGCAGGAGAGACACATTGCGCTGGCATCGGCATCACCAATCAACGCGAAACCGTGGTGCTGTGGGACAGAAAAACCAGCCAGCCCTTGGCCAATGCGATTGTCTGGCAAGACCGCCGTACGGCGGATTTTTGCGACGGTCTAAAACAAGCCGGCCATGAGGCCATGGTGACGGCCAAAACCGGCCTATTGCTCGACCCGTATTTTTCGGCCAGTAAATTGGCTTGGCTGCTCGACCATGTTGACGGTGCCCGCGCCCGAGCCGAGGCCGGTGAGCTGGCGTTTGGAACGATTGATAGCTGGTTGGTCTGGCAATTAACCGGCGGGCAAGCGCATGTCACCGATGCCACCAATGCGGCGCGCACCAGCCTGTTCAATATCCATGACAATCAATGGGACGCCGAGCTGGTCGATTTGTTCAATATTCCGGCCACTGTGTTGCCAGAGGTCATGGATAATGCCGCCGATTTCGGCACGACTGACGCGGCTGTGCTGGGGCGGGCTTTGCCAATTTGCGGCATGGCGGGCGATCAACAAGCGGCCACTATCGGGCAGGCCTGTTTCAGCTCGGGGATGATTAAATCGACCTATGGCACGGGCTGTTTTGTGCTGGCCAATACGGGCGGGCAGGCAGTAGCCTCTCACAACCGTTTGCTGACGACGATTGGCTATCGCCTCAACGGGCAGACCAGCTTTGCCCTCGAAGGCAGTATTTTCATGGCCGGCGCGATTGTTCAATGGCTGCGCGATGGCCTCGGCATGGTCGAGAAAGCCCCGGAAACGCAAGAGTTGGCCATCGCCGCTGACGCCAATAGCGGCGTGGTGATGGTGCCGGCATTTACCGGATTAGGTGCCCCGCATTGGCAACCCAATGCGCGCGCCGCCATCTTCAACATGACGCGCGATACAGGCCGGGCTGAAATCGCCCGCGCCGCGCTGGAGGCGGTGTCGCTTCAAACCGATGATTTGATGCAGGCGATTAACAGCGATATGCAGGCCGCTGGCATTGATGCGCCGCCGCGCTTGCGGGTCGATGGCGGCATGGTGGCCAATGACTGGCTGTGCCAGAATTTGGCCGATTTATGCGACTGCCCGATTGACCGCCCTGAAATCACCGAAACCACCGCATTAGGCGCGGCGATGCTGGCCATGTTGCAGCTCGGCTGGTTTGCCAATATCGAAGAATTAGCCGAAAATTGGGCGCTTGAGGCGCAGTTTGAACCAGCCATGCAAGATGACCAAAGGCAGCAAAAAAAATCGGCGTGGCATCTTGCCTTGGCACGGGTTTTGCGTGAAAGTGAAGCCTCAAGTCGCTAAGCAAGCGACGACAAGAATTTAGGGAGGGATGAAATGTCTGCAGCAGAAGAAATTCAGAGTGTACAGGGGCTGGTGAGCGCCGAAGAATGGCAGTTGCGTGTCGATTTGGCGGCAACCTATCGTTTGGTGGCGCTTTATGGATGGGATGATATGATTTTCACCCATATTTCAGTGCGCGTACCGGGGCCGGAACACCACTTCCTGATCAACCCATATGGCATGCTATTTGAAGAAATTACCGCCTCAAGTCTGGTGAAAATCGACCTTGAGGGCAACATCGTCATGGACAGCCCTTATTTCGTCAATCCAGCCGGCTTTACCATTCACAGCGCCATTCACGCCAGCCGTGAAGACGCCCAATGCGTATTGCACGTGCACACAGATGACGGGGTTGCCGTGTCAGCGCAAAAAGAGGGTCTGCTATCGATTTCGCAACCGAGCATGTTGGTAGCACCAAATCTCGCCTATCACGATTATGAAGGCGTGGCGCTGAACCATGACGAACGCGAGCGTTTGGTGGCCGATATCGGCGACAAGAAATTGCTGATGCTGCGCAATCACGGCACGTTGTCTGTCGGCGAAAACTGCGCTTTGGCATTTGTCGGGATTTACTTCCTGGAGCGCGCTTGCACAGCGCAAATTCGCGCCCAAGCAGCCGAGCTGAACTTCCCATCTGAAGAAGCTTTGGCGACGACACGCGAGCAGTCATCAACCCTGTTCCAATCAGGTGTCGATATGCTGGCATGGCCAGCTTTGCTGCGTAAACTTGATCGCTTGGACCCGTCGTTCCGTGATTAAGCTGGCTCTTGCAGGCGCCTTGAGCGCGTCACTGGTTTTGGGCGCCGCGATAGCCGCGCCGGGAACATCTGACTCGGTTGTCGATCAACGCGAGAAACGCTTTGAGGCGTCTGGTGCTGACATCCAAGCCATCTTCAAAACACATTTGAAAGCCGGTGACGTGGCGGCGATTGAAGCTGCCGCCGGTCGCATGGCGGACTGGGCCGAGGAAATGCCAAGCTATTTCCCTGCCGGTAGTGACAGCGAAGGCGCCAAGCCGGAAATCTGGCAGAATTTTTCTGACTTTGAAGAAAAAGCAGCGGCTAATGCCAATGCAGCGCGCCACTTGCAGGCGGTTTCTGGCCAAGGCAATATGGCCGATGTTGTCGCCGCAGCCAAAGCACTGGGCGGCACATGCAAGGCGTGCCACACCTCTTATCGCAACAAAAAATAGTCAGTAACTCGGTGTCAGAAGCGACAGCGACAAAGACCCTGCCAAGCACACAGCCAGCAGCACCAGCCCGAGGCGGGTGCGGCGCGTGTCGATAGGGGACGGCGTGTCGGCCTCGAAATCGCGGCCGCTAATCATCCGAGACACGAGTTTTTCGCGCAACCAGAGGCGGTGGACGATAATCGCCAGCACATGCAGGGCGACAATCGGGATCACCACAATGTGCAATTCCTCATGCCAATTGCCCATCATCGGCGCCCAGTCTGCGAACAGCTCAGGCGCCCAAGCGGTCAATGGCCCCTCATAGAGAATATCGTCGCCAGTCCATAGGCCCGTCACCGCCATCGCCGCCATAATCGACAACAGCGCAATCACCGCCAAGCCGCCCGCCGGATTGTGGCCGGCATAGTGCGGTGCGGTGCGTTTCACAAGCGCTACAAGATAACCAACTATCAAGCCAAGCGGTTTGATGAAGCTGCTGAAACGCGCGGTTTCGTGGCCGATAAACCCCCATATCAGGCGGAACACCAAAAGCCCGAAAGCCGCAAGGCCGAAATATTCATGGGCAGCAGTGGCATCGTTTTCGCCGCTGACATAAGCGCCAATAATGCTGGCCACGAAGCTCCAGTGAAATAGCCGTGTCGGTAAATCCCACACCATTATGCGCATTCCTTTTGTTTTTTTAGCAGCGCGTCGAGGTCTTCATTATTGGGCAAATCAGGCTTGCCAATCAAGACAAAATGTCCGGAGGGGACGCCGTCAAAGGCACTGGTGGTTACCTGCCCACCGGCATAGTGCAGCACATAGGCCCCATCATCATCGGCCAGCACCCCTTTGGCGCGCAGTAGATTGGGTGCCAAAGTGGCGAGCGCGGCAATCACATCAGCGCGTGGCACATGGGCCGGCATATGCCCGGCCCAGTGGCGAAAATCGTGGCGAATGGCGTCGCTTAACGGCGTCTCATGCGGCGCATCAACACCTAAGCCGAGGATGATATCGCTATCAAATTGGCCATGCGCAATCGCCGCAATCGGTGTCTCGGGTTTGGCCTGTTGCAGCGTCGTTTCAAGGCTTTGCACGGTGCCCTCGGCGACCAAATCGGTTTTGGAAATCAGCAAAAAATGCGCCGCCGTGACTTGGCGGTGATAATTATCTGCCAGATGCGGGTCGTCGGCGTGCAGATGATGGGCCGTGGCATCGACCAATGTGACAATGCCATCAAGGCGCAAGTCGCGGTCAACTTGGGTGAAGGCGGCAATGCGGGCAGGGTCGGCGACGCCGCTGGCCTCAATCACAATATGGTCAGGGCGCGTGCTTTGCATCATCACCTCGGCCAAGGCTTTGGTCAGGTCATCGCCGATGGAACAGCACACACAGCCATTGGCCAGCGAAATCTGATTGCCGTTTTGCGCCGCGATTAATTCGCTATCAATATTCAAGGCGCCAAAATCATTGACCAAAGCCGCCAGCCTGCGGCCTTTGGCGTTGGCCAGCAGGTGATTGAGCAGGCTGGTTTTGCCGCAGCCGAGAAAGCCCGCAATAATCGTCACAGGAATGCTGGTGGTGCTCATTGATTAGGCGTCCGGTTTGGCGTTCATATGCACACGCCCCCCAACCATGGTGCCGCACACGTCAATGTCTTTCAGTCCTTCTGGGTCGACGCTTAACGGGTCATCGGCCAAAATCGCCATGTCGGCGCGTTTGCCGACTTCCAGGCTACCAATCTCGCCATCCATCCGCAGCGAATAGGCGGCCCCGAGAGTGATGGCCCGCAGCGCTTGCGCGACGCTCAGCTTTTCGGTGTCACCACCCAGTTGCACGCCTTGCGACGAGCGCCGGTTGACCGCACACCATGCGGTGAATAGAGGCGCCAGCGCCGTCACTGGCGCATCTGAGTGAATGGCCACTGGTACGCCCTCGGCTAAGGCACCGCCAGCATCATCGAGGCGTGCGGCGCGCTCTGGCCCCATGGTGGTGCTGATATGCGCATCGCCCCAATAATATAAATGATTGGAAAACAAATTGACCCCAACGCCGAGCTTGGCCATGCGTTTGAACTGCGCCCGATTGGCCATTTGGCAATGCTGCAATGTGTGCCGGTGGTCGGCCCATGGGGCGGCGCGCAAAGCCGCTTCAATCGCGTCGAGCGCGACCTCGGTGCATTCATCGCCATTGGTATGGATGTGAATTTGAATACCCGCCGCATTATAGGCGGCAACCAAGTCTTTCAGCCGCTCGGGTTCGATATACCACAGGCCATTATCCGCCCCGTTAAAATAGCCCGGCCATTTCAGCCGTGCGCTAAAGCCTTGGATTGAGCCATCGGCGACCAGTTTGACCAACGAGAAACGCAGCTTGTCGCTTTGTTTATCTTGCAGCCCTTGGATATGCGCCACACCGGCCTCAGGGTCGCCGCCCGAGCCTTGAAAGGCCACCACCAGACGCATTGGAAAGTCGTCCTGATTAACCGTCTGACGCATCGTCTCGACATCTTTCTCCGGCAATGGATTGGCCAAATCAGTGGCTGTGGTGACACCGGTTTGGCGCGCGACATTGGCAAAATTGACCAGCGTTTGCGCCGACCCAGCCGCCCCTAATAAGTCGAGGCCGGTGGTGCGCATCGCCATATACATGCCAAGCTGGCCGAGAAACTCACCAGAGGGCTGGCCGTCTTCGTCGCGGCGTACATGCTCATTATTATCACCGGCGGTGACGCCCGCTTTGTCCATGACAAAGCTATTGGTGTTGAGAATATGCAAAGAGGCGTGCAGCACAATCACCGCACACTCAGTGCTGACGCCGTCGAGATCGGCTTTGCTCATGCGCCGCCCTTCAAAGAAAATAGGGTCAAAGCCCCAAGCAATCAGCGGCGCGGTTTGGTCTTCTCTGGCCTGATTAATGGCCCGCAGTCGCGCCACCACACCATCAATCGAGGTCAGGCCCGCATGCACCGTGCCGTCTGGGCCTTCGCGGTCATAAAAGCCGACATATTCATATTGCCAAAACAACCCTTCCATCATGTGGCTGTGGCCTTCGACAAAGCCCGGCAGCAGCGTGTTGTCGGCAAATTGCGTATCGATGTCCATCTCGCCCCAGCTGGCTTGCCATTGATCGATGGTGCTGGCGTCGCCGACGGCCAGAATATGCCCGTCGCGCACCGCAATATGGGTCGCCCGCGGCTGATTGGGATTCATCGTAATGATTGATTTGGCGCGATATATTTTGTTCATCTTATCTCCCCGATTGTGCCTGATGGTATCACCGGCGTTGCGCAGACGAAAGCCGCTTGCGCGAATTTAGTACAGGCCGCGCGATACCCATTGTGCGCAAGCCCGGCTTGCGGCAAACTGCTGGCTCATTTTAGGAGAGAAACATGAAATTATTTGGTGCCCCGCTATCGCCATTTGTCAAAAAGGCGCGCATTGTTGCGGCAGAAAAAAACCTCGATTACGACTATGACCCGCGCCCCAGCCCTTTGGGTTGGCCGGAAGGGTTTGAGCAGATCAACCCCTTGAGGCGGATTCCGGCGCTGCTGCCAGATGCTGATAATCCCCATATGGCGATTAATGACAGCTCGGCGATTTGCGCCTATCTCGATCGCTTGACGCCAGAAAACCCGCTCTACCCGCAAGCCGCCGAAGCCTTGGGCCGTGCCCTGTGGATTGAAGAATTTGCCGATGGCGAAATGGCCGGAGCCGTGGGTATTGGCGTATTTCGGCCGGTCTTCTTCAACCTCGCCACCGGCAAGCCAGCCGATTACGACGCCGCCAAAAAAGGCTATGATAAAGTCGAGGCGGTCTATCTCAGCTATTTGGAAAAGCAGCTCGCCGGGCAGCAATGGTTTGCTGGCGATATGTTCTCCATCGCCGACATTGCCGTCACCGTGCAGCTCTATAATCTGTCATTTGTCGGCTTTGACATCGCCCCGGCGCGGCTGCCCAATCTGGCGGCGCATTACGCCCGCTGCACGGCGCGGCCGGCCATCGCCACGCTGCTCGAAGCCGATCAAGCCCTCGTCGCCAAATCCGGTATGAGCCTGCCCAAACAGCCCATCTAGCCCGCATCAGGAAAAACCAGAAGGGCACGAAAAACCGCTTGCAGAGCGGTCGATTTATCGGTATTTCATGCGCCAGTGCCGGTATAGCTCAGTTGGTAGAGCATCTGATTTGTAATCAGAGGGTCGCGGGTTCAAATCCTGCTGCCGGCACCATTTTCCTTTTTCTATTCGATGTAATTAGCAGTTAACTGCACTTAAAGTATAATTTCGAAAGTTTTTTCTTGATGTTTTAGTCACTCTTATTAACAGTGTTCAGCGTGGAGATGAGAATATTTGTAAAAAACATGAGATGGAATCTTAAAACATATTTTTTGGTGCTGTTGTTTGTAACGACCTCAGGGGCCGTTGCTCAAGAATCCGGAAAGATTAAAGTTTTTTATGCCGGGCTTGGTTTTATTTCTCAGGCAAGCGACATACCTCAAAAGTTCGAATATTTGTGTTTGGCATCTGCAGGTGAGAACACGGATGGGTGCATCAGTTCCCATGAAAGTAGATTTTATAAGGTTGTCACAGATACAAAGAGTGAGCATCTTGTTTTTACAGGCGAAGACACGCGAGAAAAAAACGCTTATATCATGGCAGTTGCGGTTGATCGGGAGAATCTCAATATTCAAAAATTCGGTGATGGCTATTCATTGATTTAATACTATTTGATCAAGCGCTACATCTGATAACGACGCTAACAAGCGCCGCACTGACCTCCTCAAATCCCCCAAGGAAAAAGCCTTCTCGAATAGTACATCGGGTAAATCAGGGATACGTAAAATAACCCTGCGCCATTCGTGCACCAGCGATAGGCGAAGGACCGCTCGATCCAGCTCTGAAAAATCCAAGGTGGTCGGGAGCTCTGCCGATCTAGCCTGCAATTTTAGAGCCGCTGATTGAATGTCGCTGCCGACCAGTCGGTCCACCATCCAGATCGGCAGAGGATCCCTGACAGGGATGTTCATCGCCCCGTCACATTCTGACATCACGAGGCTCATCGCAGACGATAATCGCAGGCCATTGGGCGCGACACTATTTGGATCATAAAGGGCAAGGATCGGCGTTTTTTTTGGAGTGGTTCCATAAATGCGGAAGGCCGCCTCTCGGCTTAGCTTGAGCCCGTTATCGCTCAGGCGATAATGGCTTTCGCGGCCAAATTTTTTACTTTCAAGCCAATCCTCCTTGCGCAGCCGATGCAATGCAACGCGCGTTGCCTCGGGTTTTACCCTGATTTGCTCCGTCAACTGGGTAAGCGTGCGGGAGCTGATATAGCGACCTTCCTTGCGCGCCATATCGCCGAAAATCGTGACAATAAAAGACCAGACGCGGGGTGTTTCGTCGCCAAGGATATGTTCAATTGCAGGGTTCATTAATTGTCTTCCGGCTCCACAGCAATCGTTTTCAATGCGTGGTCGTTTACTGATATCGCATTTTGGGAACCCCCGAAAAGGTCACTCCCCACAAATTATGTAATTCGAAGATTTTGAATAGTACACATTGGGATCCCCATTAGATGTTGGATACGATAATTGACCACTTGGTTGGCTCATGCAACGGTAAATCATCTTTTGGGAAGAAGGAGCAGATTTATGAGCAATACAATTCAATGCATTGAGCATGATGGGTGGTTTGAAATCACATTAAACCGACCTGACCAGCTGAATAGTTTTAATGATGAAATGCATCTGGCCCTGCGAGCGTGTTTGAATAGCGCGCGCGGTAAATCAGCGAGGGCCGTCTTATTGACCGGAGCCGGGCGTGGGTTTTGTGCGGGTCAGGATTTAGGTGATCGCGATCCGTCAAAAATAAGTGGGACGATTGACCTTGGCGAAACTGTGAGCACATTTTATGCCCCGCTCGTAAAACAAATTCGCGAACTGCCTTGTCCGGTTGTGTGTGCGGTAAATGGTGTCGCGGCAGGCGCTGGCGCCAATATTGCTTTAGCCTGTGACATCGTCCTTGCCGCTAAGAGCGCCAAGTTTATTCAATCCTTTGCCAAGGTCGGCTTGATCCCCGACACTGGAGGCAGTTGGCATCTGCCCCACCTCATCGGGGAAGCGCGCGCTAAAGGATTGGCTTTTACTGCCGAACCGCTTACTGCTGAAAAAGCTGAAAGCTGGGGCTTAATTTGGAAGTCGCTTGAAGATTCCAAATTGATGGACACTGCACGGGCCATGACGGGAAGCTTTGCCGCAGGACCTACTTTAGGTCTTGGGCTCACCAAAGAGGCGATCCAAACTGCCTGGGATAGTGATTTGCTAACGCATCTTGAAAAGGAAGCGGAATTTATGAAACGCTGCGGCGAGAGTGCTGATTACGCCGAAGGGGTTAGCGCGTTCGTGCAAAAACGCGCGCCGAACTTTAAGGGGCATTAATGAAAGTGCAGAGCGGGTCCCAAAGAATATAGGGAATACATATAGATGAAGGATTTAACACCAGAAAAATCGGACCTTGATGCTATTGAAACCGCATCGAGAGATGAAATTAGGGTACTGCAATTGGACCGCCTGAAATGGTCTTTGCGCCACGCTTATGAAAATATTGACATGTATCGGGACCGCTTTGATGCAGCCGGTGTGCATCCAGATGATTTGACTGATCTGCCGGATTTGGCGAAATTTCCCTTTACTGAAAAAAGTGATCTGCGCGATCACTACCCATTTGGCATGTTTGCCGTACCAAATGAAAAAATTATTCGTATTCATGCCTCGTCTGGCACAACTGGCAAACCCACTGTGGTTGGCTATACCAAGCATGATATCGATGTTTGGGCAGACTTGGTTGCGCGCAGCTTGCGCGCCTCGGGCGTGCGCCCCGGCGATTTGGTGCATTGTGCATATGGCTATGGATTGTTTACCGGCGGCCTTGGTGCACATTACGGCATTGAGCGATTGGGCGCGCGGGTCGTGCCAATGGGTGGTGGACAGACCGAAAAACAAATTACCTTGATCGAGGATTTTAAGCCCAAAGCTATCATGGTTACGCCTTCATATATGCTCAATATTCTGGAGGCTTATCGCGACGCAGGTCTTGACCCGCGCGCCTCATCGCTAGAGGTTGGGATTTTTGGCGCTGAACCATGGACTGACGCCATGCGCGAGGAAATCGAACAGGCTTTTGATATGCATGCAGTGGATATCTACGGTCTGTCAGAGGTAATGGGACCCGGTGTGGCAAATGAATGCGTCGAAACCAAAGACGGGCTACACGTTTGGGAGGACCATTTTTATCCTGAAATAATCGACCCCGAAACCGGTACGGTGCTGCCGGACGGGTCAGAGGGAGAATTGGTTTTCACTTCGCTTACCAAAGAGGGCATGCCTATGGTCCGCTATCGTACACGAGATTTGACTCGCCTGTTGCCGGGCACCGCACGAAGCATGCGGCGCATCGAGAAAATCACAGGGCGGTCGGACGACATGATCATTCTGCGTGGGGTCAATGTATTCCCGACACAAATCGAGGAACAGGTTTTGGCCATCGACGCTCTGGCTCCTTATTTCCAAATCGAATTGGTGAAAATAGGCCGTATGGATGCTATGCGAGTTTATGCTGAGGTGCTCTCCAATGCTGCCACGGAGGAGGCGCGTTCTGTAGCGGCTGACTCTTTGCGTCAACGTATTAAGGATATCGTCGGTGTGTCAACCGAGGTCGCTGTTGGGGCTCCCGGAACGGTCGAGAGGTCGCAAGGCAAAGCTCGCCGTCTGATCGACAATCGATGAGCTGTTCTGCTCAGCCCGATCAGCACCGCTTGGCAAATACTGTGATGCCTTAGGTTTCAAATTCTATATCAACCCGTTCGCTCTTTGGGTAAGCCTGGCAGGCCAAGACATAACCTTGTTCAATTTCATAATCCTCAAGCGCGTGGTTAGCGACCATTTCAACTTCTCCCGCGCCCACCTTGCAGCGACAGGTTGAACACACACCAGCTTTGCAGGAAAATGGTGCATCGAGAGCGTGGTCCAAGGCCGCCTCAAGGATTGATTGATCGGTTTCCATGGCGATCTGATGCTTTGTCCCGTCGATGATAATGCTTAATTCAGTAGGCTTATAGGTGGACGCATCAACCTTTTTTCGCTGATCTAAACGTCCTTGTTGGGCCGCAGCAAAAAGCTCAAATTTAATCCGTTCATCTGGCAAACCATGCGCACGCATGGCTTTGGCAATGCCCTGCATCATCGGTTCAGGGCCGCAGAT
>JAHEIG010000003.1 GCA_024639515.1 Rhodobiaceae bacterium
CGTCGCGTTGGTCGGCGCGCCATTTATCATATTGATTAATATTCGGCTGCACGACGATGATCTGTGGTTGGCCTGACACGACTGGCGCGGCTGGCGCCATTTCCGGCCCCGGCGCGTGCAACACAGACAGTGAATAGACCAAAGCGGCCAACGGCAAAGCCAGCCCGCCCAGCCGCGCCGCGCGGCCTTCACCGAACAGCAAAGCGACACTCACCAAAGCCACCAGACCCAGCCCATGCACGCCGAGCAGCGCCACCGGTTGGGCGAGATACAGCCAACTGGCCCAGCCCATCACCGGTAAGTTCCATGGCAGGCCGGTCAAAATACTGGCGCGGGCATATTCAGCCACAGCCCACAAAACGGCCAGCCACACAAACCCCATGGCGCGTTCGTAGCGCGGGGCTTCATCACCCCTTTGGGTGTCGCCCGCCAGCACCCGCAGACTGGCGCCAAACCCCCAAAAGGCCAGCCCGCCAAACAGCGCCAGACCGGCTGGTAACAGCGTCACAGCAAATGGCAAAGCCCAGAGAAAGTCTTCGGCCTCGACCAGAAACGCCTCGCCAATCCAATAAAAGCCGACAAAGAATTGCCCAAAGCCAAACAGCCAGCCGAGCTTAAACAAGCGCGCCGCGTGCCCGCGATGATGCCATGCGAGATAAAATGCCAGCCCGAAGCTCAGATAAAATAGCGGTAGAAATTTAACCGGCGCGTAAGAAAGCGGCAACAAAACACCGGCCAGCAAAATCATCCATTGTGGCCGATGCAGGCAAAAATCGCGCCAGCGCGCCAGCATCAGCCCGCGTCACCATTGCGCTTAATGTCGATGGTTTTGATGCGGCGCGGGTCGCCGTCGCGGATAACGAATTCGATTTCCGGGCCATTGGCGAATTGATAGCTAATCATTTCGCCGCGCTCTGGCACGCGCCCGGCAATGGCAAACACCAAACCGCCCAGCGTGTCGATATCCTCAAAGTCTTCGTTCTCAGAAAACGGCAGGCTCAGCGTCGCTTCTAAATCGGCGATGGTCAGGCGTGCCGGTGCCCGCCAGTGGTCCGGCCCTTCATCGCGCAAAACAATCTCGCCATCTTCTTCGTCATGCTCGTCTTCGATCTCGCCGACGATTTCTTCAATCAGATCTTCAATCGTCACCAGCCCATCGGTGCCGCCATATTCGTCAATAACCAACGCCATGTGGCGGCGTGTGGCTTGCATTTTCAGCAACAGGTCAATGGCCGGCATGGAGGGCGGCACAAAAATCACAGGCCGCACCAATTTGGCGATTTCAATTTTTGATAAATCAGCCTTCTCGGCGCCATTGGTTTTCTGGTGCAAGTCAGACAACACATCTTTCACATGCACCATGCCCAAAGGCTGGTCGAGCGTGTCGCGGTAAATTGGCATGCGCGAGTGGCCGCATCCGGCAAAGGTGCCGAGAATATCGCTGGCTTCTTCGTCGGCATCCAGCGCCTCAATATCGGCGCGCGGCACCATCACATCCTCGACCCGCACATCGCCAAAGCCGAGCAGATTGCGCAGCATGTGCAATTCTTCGTCGGAGAAACTGTCTTCGCCGTCATTATCTTCCAGCACATCTTCGATGCTCTCGCGCAAGCTGGCTTCAGAGGCACCGAAAAACAGGCGCCTCACACGGCCCCAGATCGACAGGTTTTGTTGGTCAGACAAGCTCATGCTCGTTCTCCGTTTATGGCTCCGTTTAAGTCTCTATTGGCGTCACCCTCATCGCCCGCATCAGCGACATAAGGATTGGCAATCCCGCGAAGGGCCAAAATATCGATTTCGAGGCGCTCCATCGCATCTGCCGCCGTAGCCTCATCATGGTCATGGCCAATCAAGTGTAAAATACCATGGGTTAATAAATGCTGAGCATGCGCCGCCAAGCTGATATCGGCTTTCGCCGCTTCATCGTGCATCGTCTCATAGGCCATCACCACATCGCCGAGCAAAACCGGCGGCGGCGGAAAGCCCTCAGCAGTGGCTGGCTGGTCAAAATCAATGGCAGGAAACGACAGCACATTGGTCGGCTTATCCTTACCGCGATAATCGCGATTGAGAGCGTGAACCGCCGCGTCATTATCCAGCACCAAGCTCAGCTCGCAGGCCGGTAAGCCAAGCACTTGCCAGACAAAATGACCATGCGCCAGTATATCGTCACAAAGCGGCTGCCAGCGCGCATCATTGACACTGGCCTCAATATCGAGTGGGGAGTCGTCAATCAGCGCCGGACTGTCAGGCTCCGGATCTTCGCTCGCAGCATCGGGCGCGTTATGGATGATCTTGTTCATTTGCTTCCGTGTTCTTTTTCAGCTTGGCTTTTCTTGGCCGGTGCTTTGCGCTGCCGTGTTTTTGTTGGCAGTAACTTATCCCTTTTATTATAGGCTTTCACAATCCGTGTCACCAAATCATGTCGCACGACGTCTTCTTCGCCGAATTGAATAATCTCGACATTCTTAATACTCGGCAGAATCTCCAGCGCATCTTTCAAGCCCGATTTGGCCCCGAAAGGCAGGTCGATTTGGCTCGGGTCACCGGTCACCACCATGCGCGAATTTTCACCCATACGGGTCAGGAACATTTTCATTTGCATTGGCGTAGCGTTTTGCGACTCGTCGAGAATAACAAACGCATTGCTCAAAGTACGCCCGCGCATAAACGCCAAGGGCGCGATTTCAATCTCTCCCGACTCCAGCGAGCGGGTGACTTGCGGGCCGGGCAGCATGTCATAAAGCGCGTCATAAAGTGGCCGCAGATAGGGGTCGACCTTGTCGCGCATATCGCCCGGCAGGAAGCCGAGGTTTTCGCCCGCTTCCACGGCAGGGCGCGACAGAATAATCCGGTCGACTTTGCCTTCCACCAACATGGCGGCAGCGGCGGCGACCGCCAGATAGGTTTTGCCAGTACCGGCAGGCCCGGTGCCGACAACCAATTCGCGGTTGAGCAGGGCGTGAATATAAGCCGCTTGGGTCGGCGAACGCGGTAGTACTTCGCGCCGGTGGGTGCGGATGGCTGGCATATCGTCGAGCCGTTTCACTTTGCCCGCACCATTGGATTTGCCGCCTTTGGTGTTACTGCGCTGTGTCTGTGTATCATCGCCACTGGCCATATTTGATCCTGTTTCCTTATAAGCCTCTCTTTTGGCGCTTAGGCTGAGCCGCAAAGCGCCATCGACATCGCCGCTGCTGACTTCGGCGCCGCGCTCAAGGTGGTGATAAAGCGTGTTCAACACGCGCTCGGCGCGGCCACACGCATCGGCCTCGCCAATCACGAAAACCTGATTGCCACGATTGGTCAAAGAGACGTCGAGGGTTTCTTCAATCCGCGCCAGATTCTTACCATGCTCGCCATACAGTTCGGGTAACAGACGGTTATTGTCGAATTCGAGAACCAGCTTGGTGCTGGCATTGTTTTTGGCGACCCCGCCTTTATCGCGTGACACGCTCAAGTGCGAACCTCTCTATGAGATGTGGCTCGGGCGCGTCGGGATATGAATTTTTGTATCATCATATGCTTCAAATTATCGACAAATTTGCAGCAATAGGCAAGCCCTGAGGCATCAAACATGCATTTTGCTGAAGCGGTGGAAATCACCTAAGCGTCCTCATCGGCCAACTCACCGACCATGCTGAAGCTAAACGCTGTGGTGATTTTGACCGGCAAAACGCGGCCCCGCACGGCAGACATCATCGCCTCATCCATCGACACATGAACGGTTTGCAAATACGGGCTACGGCCCGACATCTGGCCGTCTTTCTTGCTCGGCTTTTCAAATAGCACCGGCAAGACGCGGCCAATCTGCGCTTCGTTGAACTGGCGCTGGTGTTCGGCCAAACGGGTTTTCAGCCGTTGCAGGCGCGCATCCTTCACCGCTTCGTCGACTTGCTCAGGGCTATCGGCGGCAGGGGTGCCGGGGCGCGGCGAATATTTGAACGAATAGGCTTGGGCGTATTTGACCTCGTCAATCAACGCCATGGTGGCGTCAAAATCCTCATCACTCTCGCCCGGAAAGCCGACGATAAAATCGGACGACAACGCCAAATCAGGGCGCGCTTGACGGAAGCGGCGCACCAGCGCCAGATAATCAGCCGCCGTATGCTGGCGGTTCATGGCTTGCAAAATTTTATCCGAGCCAGCCTGTATCGGCAGATGCAAATACGGCATCAGCTTCGGGTTGCTGCCATGCGCGTCAATCAGCGCATCATCCATATCGCGCGGATGACTGGTGGTGAAGCGCAAGCGCTCGACACCGGCAATATCGCCGAGCTGGCGCAATAGCCCATCGAGGCGCAGGCCGCTTTGGCGGTCTTGCCAAGCATTCACATTCTGCCCCAACAGAGTAATTTCGCAGACCCCTTGCTCAACCAAGGCGCGGGTTTCGGCGACAATGTCCTGCGTGTCGCGCGACACTTCTTCGCCGCGCGTATACGGAACGACACAAAATGTGCAGAATTTATCGCAGCCTTCCTGCACCGTCACAAAGGCTGACGGGTTGCGGGTAATCGGCTTGCGGGCAACAGACTGCAGCGCCTCGAATTTCTCAGCGGCGGGAAACTCAGTGCGCACCAATCGGGCTTTTTCGCCACGGGCCCGCAGATCATTCACCTTGTCCAACATATCCGGCAATTGCTGGAAGGTTTGCGGCCCGAAAACCATATCGACAATCGGCGCGCGCGAGATAATCTCCGCCCCTTCGGCTTGCGCCACACAGCCCGCGACGGCGACAATCATGTCGTCATTTTTCTGTTTCAACGGCTTCACGCGGCCAAGATAAGAATACACTTTCTGCACCGCTTTTTCGCGAATATGGCAGGTGTTGAGGATCACCATATCGGCGCCCTCAGGGCTTTCCACCTGCTCATAGCCAGCCGTCACCAAGGCTTCGGCCATACGCTCGCTGTCATAGACATTCATCTGACAGCCATAGGTCTGGATAAAGCAGCGTTTACTATTGGCTTGCGGCGCCTTTGTTGGCGTTTCTGTTTTGCTTATTGGGTCCATGCCTTGCGTTTAGCGGTTTTTTAGCTGCGCGGCAAGACGGCGGCCACGAATTTGGTCGAGGCCTTCTCTGACTTTGGCTTGGCTGGCCCGGGCCATGGTTTTGCGGTCGCGCATATCGTCGCCGCGCAAGGGGGCGTGAAAAACAATATCAATGACCACGCAAGAGCGCAGCAACATGAATAATAAATGCGGCGCCAAAGCCTCATCGCCAACCCAAGCGAAGTTGCCACGCTGGCGCCGCCCCATCACCATATTATGTGACTCACTAAAAGTGACAGTCATCGGCTGCACTTTAATATCTGACGGGCGGCGTTTCTTGGTTGGGGCAAGCGCGGCGCGCTCAACCGAGGCGAACAAAGAAGATTTGAACGGCAATAAGCGTGTGCCATCTGTCGTCGTGCCCTCGGCAAACAACACCAAGCGGTCGCCTGACGCCAAACGGTCGGCCAGTTGATTGCTGGTATGGGCGGTGTGACGCCCAGGGCGGCGGTCGACAAAAACCGTCCGCTGCAAATTCGCCAACTGGCCGAAAAGCGGCCATGTTTTGACTTCTTTCTTGGCGACGAAAGAAACCGGTATCAGCGAGCCAATCGACACAATGTCAAACCACGACACATGATTGCTGACCATCAGCGTGCCTTTTTCGGGCAGCCCGCCATGCACCCGCACCTGCACGCCCATGAGTTTCAAAATCAACCGATGAAAAGTGCGCGGCAGCACATCACGCAAGCGCGGCACGAAGGAAAAAATAAATTGGAATGGCGCCAATGACAGCGTGAGACCAATAAAAACCAAAATACGCAGAATTACTCTAGGCCACAAAAGCACGGATAATTATTCGCCCTCCTTATCGTCCTTGTCTAGCGGTACGGCATATAACTCAAGGCGATGGTCGACCAGCTTATACCCCAAACTATGGGCAACAGCGGCTTGCAGGCGTTCAATTTCTTCATTGGAAAATTCAATAACCCGACCCGATTGCACATCAATCAAATGGTCGTGGTGTTCATCTGAGGCAGGCTCATAGCGGGCCCGTCCGTCGCCAAAGTCGTGGCGCTCAAGGATGCCGGCTTCTTCAAACATGCGGACGGTGCGATAGACGGTGGCGATTGAAATCGCTTCATCTTGCTCAGCCGCGCGGCGATACACTTCCTCGACATCGGGATGGTCGTCAGCTTTCGACAAAACGCGGGCAACCACCCGACGCTGGTCGGTCATGCGCATGCCTGCGGCGACTGCTGCAGCCTCAATATCTGCCGAATTACTGGTCTTACTCGAAGTCATTGAAGAGATACTATCACAAGTTATTTTATAAATCACGCCGCATCAAAATTGCGTCAACACCATCATAATATGCCTCGCGCCGGCCTGTTTCGTCAAACCCCAGGCGGCGATAAAGTTGGCGCGCGGCGCGATTATCGGCCGCCACTTCCAAATGCCACTGACGGATGCCGCGCTGCCGCAGAAAATCGGCGGCCTGCTCCATCAGCCGACGCGCCACCCCCTGGCGTTGCATGGGCGGGGTTACGGCCAGCGTTAGAATCTCTGCCTCATCGGCGACGAATTGCAAACACATAAAACCATCTATGGCGTCGCTATCATCGCGCGCTGTCGCCGCCAAAGCCAGCCGATGCGGGCTTTGCAGCAGCCGCTCAAAGGCTTGTTGGCCCCAGAATTTATCGAAACATTGGCGGTGCACCGCCGCCAGCTTTTGTGCGTCATGGCAGGGCTGCACTTGCGTCATGCGTCGGCGTCCGATTGCCTGCGCAATTGTTTATCGGGGTTGGGCAGGGTGGCATCGGGCGGGCGCAAGTAAAGCGGCTCGGGATGGCGCGGCTGCGCTGCCCAGTCTTGGTCGCTCAGCGCTTCGGCCACATGCAACACCTGCACCGCATCGGGATAGTCGGCAATCTCGGCAAGCTGGAAGCGCGCCCCGCCCGCCGCTTGAACATGCGCCGCACCAGAGCCGGCCACAGCCAGCGTTTGATCAGGGTGCAAGCCGACCACTTGCGCCAGAGACAGTGCTTGCGGGGCGTCGAGAGCTTGGCCGCTGGCGTCAAAACTTTGCGTGTAATAGGTATCGCGGCGGGCATCGACGCTGATGATCAGCGGCGTCTCGCCCGCATGAGCCGCCGCCATGGCGTGCAATGTGCCGATTGAACAAACCGGAATATCCAACGCCAAAGCCAGACCCCGCATCGCCGACAGCCCGACCCGCACGCCGGAAAACGTGCCCGGCCCAACCGTCACGGCGAGGCGCTCAAGGTTCTCGAAAGCGATCTCGGCTTGGGCGCAGACGCGCGCCATCATCGGCATTAAGGCTTCGGCATGCCCGCGCGTCATTGTTTGGATTTCAGAGAAAACTGTGTCGGCATTGCGTAACGCCACTGAGCACGCACCTTGCGTGGTATCACAAGCCAGCAAAATGGGATGGCTAGACAATCTCGCAGGCTTCGTCAAAGCTCAGGCGTGGCGAGCGTTCAAACACAGCCGCCGCATTGCCATGGCCGATATTGCACAGGAAATTGGTTTTGAACCGGCCATCAGGGAAAAACTCATTATCGACACCAGCCGCATCAAACCCCGACATCGGCCCAACATCCAGCCCCAAGGCGCGCGCCGCCATCATCAAATAAGCCCCTTGCAGCGAGCCATTGCGCATGGCGGTTTGCAGCGCGACATCTTCGTCATGGGCGAACCAGTCGCGGGCTTCCGGATTATGCGGGAACAATTGCGGGATCAAATCATAGAATTTTGTGTCATAGGCGATAATCGCACAGACCGGCGCAGCCTCTGTTTTCGCCTGATTGCTCTCCATCAAATGCGGCAAGAGGCGCTTTTTACCTTCGTCAGAAGATACAAAAACAAACCGCGCCGGCGAGCAATTGGCACTGGTCGGGGCCATTTTGGTCAAATCATAAAGCGCTGCGATTTGCTCTGCCGTCACCGGCGAGTCGTGGAAATCATTATGCGAGCGCGCCGTGACAAAAAGCTGATCGAGCGCAGAGGCGTAAAGTTTGGTCATGGGCCGTCCTTTCAAACCGCGCGGCGGTTTACATCACCGCGCGCACTTCGGTGACGTCTGGCACGAAATGTTTCAGCAGTTTTTCAATGCCGTGCTTCAGCGTCGCGGTGGCACTTGGGCAACCGGCGCAGGCACCGCGCATATGCAGCGAGACTACGCCATCGTCAAAGCCGTGAAACACAATATCGCCGCCATCTTGCGCCACAGCCGGGCGCACGCGAGTGTCGAGAATTTGTTTGATGGCGCGCACCACCTCGCTGTCTTCATCGTCTGCTTCACTGGCCGCAGGGGCGCTGGCATTGGGCATCATCACCGGACGCTGGGCAACGAAATGCTCCATAATCGCGTTCAGCAAGGCTGGTTTCAAATGTTGCCATTCACCGTCTGATTTGGTGATGGCAATAAAATCGGCACCGAGGAAAACCCCGCCGACATTTTCAATATCAAACAAGGCGGCGGCCAAAGGTGAGGCCTTCGCCGCCTCAGAATTTGGGAAGTCCACCGGCAGGGCATCGCCCATCACTTCGCGACCCGGCAAAAACTTCAGGGTTGCTGGGTTAGGTGTGTCTTCGGTCTGAATAAACATGGGTGTCTCCTTCGCGCCCTGTATGGGTTCAGCAATATAGGGAATATATAAGACGCGGCCTCGATAATTGCCAGCCCAATCAGGTCAGCATATCGATTTCGTCATCCGATAAACCGCCCGGCACAATAGTTACCGGAATCCGCATCGGGGCGCGGCCTGAGCCGATTGACGAAACCAGCGGGCCAGGCCCGCTCGGGTCAGAGCCAGCCGCCAAGACCAGCGTCGAGATTGATTTATCTTCGTCGATGATGCGGGTGATTTCCTCGCTCAACACGCCGTGGCGAATATGCGTCGTTGGCTTTTGCCCGCCGAGCAGCTCGACCATGCCGGAGCACTCATCAAGAATGGTCTCGGCTTCGTCTAGGGCTTCTTCTTTCATCAGGCTTTCGACGCCGAGCCAATGCTCAAAGCCGCCCGGCTCAATAACCAATAAAAGCGCCACCGACCCGCCCGTGCCATGCGCACGGCGCGCGGCAAAGCGCAAAGCGGCGTGGACTTCCGGCGTGCCATCGACAACCACAAGAAACTTGCGAACAAGGTGTTTTTCTAAATCCATGGACAGTAGGTTGCCATGTTTGCCCTATGGCAAACAAGTGCCTAATTGCCGAGGAAGCCAACCAATTTGCGCACCTCGCCCATAATCGGCTCGGCAATGGCGCGGGCGCGTTCGGCGCCATCGGCCAAAATCGCGTCAATCGTCGCCGGGTCTTCGTTGAGGCGCTTCATCTCGGCACCAATCGGGCCAATTTTCTCAATCGCCAAATCGGCCAAATCGGTTTTCAAATCAGAGAATTGCTTACCCGCAAAACCAGTCACCACCTCGGCCAATGGCTTGTCGGACAGGGCGGCAAAAATGCCCAGCAAATTCGCCGCTTCCGGGCGCCCTTCGAGACCCGCCACGGTTTCCGGCAGGGCATCGGGGTCGGTTTTGGCTTTGCGGATTTTCTTGGCAATGTCATCGGCTTGGTCACTCATGGTGATGCGCGACAAATCAGACGGGTCTGATTTCGACATTTTCTTGCTGCCGTCGCGCAAAGACATGACGCGCGTCGCATCGCCCAAAATCAACGGCTCTGGCTGCGGGAAGAAATCCGCCGCGTTGAAGTCATTATTAAACTTCTGAGCAATGTCGCGGGCCAGTTCCAGATGTTGCTTCTGATCTTCACCGACCGGCACATGGGTGGCTTTATACAGCAGAATATCAGCCGCCATCAGATTGGGATAAACATACAGCCCAACCGAGGCTTTCTCGCGGTCTTTACCAGCTTTTTCCTTGAACTGGGTCATCCGGTTGAGCCAGCCCATACGGGCCACGCAATTGAGCACCCACGCCAACTCAGCATGTTGCAGCACTTGCGCCTGATTGAACACAATATGGCTTTTCGGGTCGACGCCCGCAGCGATGAAAGCGGCCGCGACTTCGCGCGTATTGGCGGCTAATTCGGCAGGGTCTTGAAACACCGTGATGGCGTGCATATCAACCACGCAATAGAGACATTCATGGGTCTGCTGCAGGCCGACGAAATTACGTATGGCGCCGAGATAGTTTCCCAGATGCAAATTACCGGTTGGCTGAACGCCAGATAAAACACGCGGTGTCGGCTGTGTCATTTTGTGCTCCTGTTGCCGTTATCTTATGGCCAATTATACCCGTCTGCGCAAGCTGCGTAATTGCGCGCGCGTGATGCCGCCAAGGCCAAGAGCCGCGACGATAAACATCGCCGTGCCGCCAGCAACCATCCCCGCCACCCATAAAAGGCTGCCGGTAAAATGCGACGGGAAAGCAATCATGTGCACCGCCGCCATCAAAGCCACCCCCATGATGAGGCTGGCCGCGAGTTGACCGGCCAGCTGACGCATCACAGGGCGATCTAGCGACCAAACAGAATGTCGGATTAAACGCTCCAGCATTAACATCAATGTCACCCAGCCAGCGGCACTTGTGGCATAGGCGATGGCCATATGGCCGTATTCTGGAAACAGGCCAATCGACACGGTGAGGTTGACGACAACCCCGACTCCGCCATGGATGAGCGGCGTGCGCGTGTCTTTGCGGGCAAAGAATGACGGCTGCAGGGCACGGATCAAAACAAACGCCGGCAAGCCAAAGCACAGCGCCTGCAAAGCACGGGCGGTTGCCAGAGTGTCATCGGCGGTAAACGCACCGCGCTCGAAAAGCACTTCGACGGCCGGCCCAGCCAAAATATAAAGCCCCAGTGCCGCCGGAATGGTCAGCCCCGTCGCCACCAACACTGCGCCACTTTGGCTGGCCCGCGCGCTGGCCTCATCATTGGCCGCCACATGGCGCGATAAATTGGGCAATAAAGCGACAGACAAAGCCACGCCAATCACCCCTAAGGGAAGCTGGTAAAGCCGGTCCGCATAATAAAGCCACGCCGCCGCGCCTTGTTGTCCGGTGGCAATCGAGGTGCCGACCAGCAAATTAATTTGCGCGATACCCGAGGCCAAAAGCCCGGGCAGCAACAGCGTGAAAAACACTTTCACATCCGGTGTCCAGCGCGGCCATGTCAGTTTCAAGCGCAAGCCCGAGCGCCATGCCGCAACAAACACAAAGGCAAACTGAACCAAGCCAGCCACCGCCACACCCCAAATCAGATAATCAATCGCCACCCCGCTGGCCATGACAGCAACAGCCATGGCGAGGATCAAAACCACATTCAGCAATAGCGGGGCAAAAGCCGAGGCGATAAAATGACCCTTGGCATTAAGCATGGCGCCAAATAGAGACATCACCGACATAAAAATAAGATAGGGAAAACTGATGCGGGCATAATGCACCGCCTGTTCAAGTTTTTCCGGCGAGCCGACAAAACCTTGCGCCAATGCGGCAATCAGAAACGGCATGAAAATTTCCGCCAAAATCGTCAAGATAATCAGCGAGGTGATTAATATCGAAAAAACCCGCGTGGCGAATTGCAGGGCAAAAGACTGGCCCTTAGTCTGTAGGGCTTCAGAGAACAGCGGCACAAAGGCGGAGTTAAAAGCCCCTTCGGCAAAAATCCGCCGAAACAAATTCGGCAGCCGGAAAGCAATCACGAAAATTTCTGCGAACGGGCCGGTGCCGAGCAGGGCGGCGATAAACAAATCGCGTATAAAACCAGCCACGCGGCTGGCCATCGTCCCGACCCCAACCACCATAGCGGCTGGCAAGCGCTGCTTAGGTTGCTGTGATGTTCCGGACACGGTCATTTGTCGCCTATGCTACTTTATCGGCGCGCCGCCGTGGTTGGCTCGCCGCCGCCGGATTTTTAGTCGCTTTGGTCAGGGCTTTTATCAGCCCCTCCCGCTTGCTACGCGAGGCAATTTTATCACCGGTCAAATCATGCACATACATCACATCGACGGCACGCTCGCCAAACGTCGCAATGCGGGCGGCTGAGATTGTCACATTCATATCAAGCAGTGTGCGGGTCAAAGAATACAGCAGCCCAGGGCGATCCAGCCCGCTGACTTCAATGACACTGGCGTCGTCGGACAAATCATTGCGGACGAGAATTTCTGGCGCCACATCAAACGCTTCAATCTTCTTATTGCGACCCACCTCGTCGAGATGATCGGGCGGCAGAATTGAGCCGTCGAGAACCCCGAGCAAGGTCTGCCGGAAACGCTCGGCTTGCGAGGCCTCCAAGGGGCCGGTCTCGCCGGCCCGCTGAACATGCAGGCTGTCAATCGCCATGCCGTCGCGGGTGGTTGAAATGCGGGCATCGAGAATGGTCAAATCAGCCACCGCGCACGCCCCTGCAATACGGGCAAACAGGCCCGCATGGTCTTGTGCGATAAAGGTGACTTCCGAGCAATCGCGCATCGTGTCCGGCACAATATCAATCAAGATCGGGTCATCTTTCATGGCGTCAATCATATCGGCGTGGCGCAGATGGGCGTCAATCGGGAAGCTATTCCAGTAGCTGGCCGCGTGACGCTGCAAATAAGCTTCATATTGGCCGTCGCTCCACCCACCTTCATGCGCCATGGTAAAGGCCTGCTGGGCACTTTCGACCCGCTCCTTGAGCTGCGATGCGTCGCCAAGGCCCGACATGGTGCTCAGCGCCGCATGATAAAGCTCGCGCAATAATTGCGCCTTCCACGGATTAAACACGCCCGGGCCAACCGCTTTAATATCGACCTCGGTCAGCACATAAAGATGTTCTAACCTCTCCGTGGTGCCGACACTGGCAACGAAATCTTGAATGGTGCGCGGATCCGATAAATCGCGCCGCTGGGCGACATCGCTCATCACCAAATGCTCGAGCACCAGCCATTCCGTTAGTCGGGTTTCGGCCTCGCTAAAGCCGAGGCGCGGCCCTAAGGTGCGGGCAATGCGGGCGCCAGCGATGGAGTGGTCTTCGGGGCGGCCTTTGGCAATATCGTGCAACAAAGTGGCGAGATAAATCACCCGCCGATTAATTTTACCGGCTTTCATCAGGCCATAAGTCTGCGGATGCTCGTCAGCCTTTTCACCGCTTTCGATTTCGCGCAACAAGCCAATGGCGCGCAGCAAATGTTCATCGGCCGTATAGTGGTGATACATATTGAACTGCATCAGGGCGACGATGCGGCCAAAATCTGGCACAAACCGCCCGAGCACACCGGCTTCGTTCATCCGCCGCAAACTGCGTTCTGGGTCTTTGCGCGAGGTCAGAATATCGAGAAATAATTTATTCGCCTGCGGGTTTTGGCGCAAATCAGCATTGATTTTTTTCACCTCGCGGGTCACCGCGCGCATGGTGTCGGGGTGGATGTCGAGCTTGAACTTATCGGCAAGATGGAACACACGAATAAGATTAACCGGGTCGGTTTCAAAAATATCCGGTTCGGCCATGGTCAGGCGCGCCCCGTCAATGGTGAAGCCTTCGACTTTTTTGTGACGCCGGAACAAAGCCGGCATGCGCACACGCGACGGTTTCTTCTTTTGCTGCTCCTCTAGTGAGGCGCAGAAAATCGCCGTCAAATCGCCGACATTTTTGGCCACCAGAAAATACCGGCGCATGAATTTTTCCACCGACTTCATGCCAGCGCTGTCGCCATTTTCAAAGCGTTGCGCCAGCGGTTTTTGCAAATCAAAACTCAGGCGTTCTTCGGCCCGGCCGGTGATGAAATGCAAATGGCAGCGCACTTCCCAAAGGAATTTGTCGCAGCGACGGAACAGCCGCAGCTCCTCCGTGGTCAGAACACCGAGATCGACCAGCGCATCCAATTTATCGATTTGGTAGCTATAGCGGGCAATCCAAAACAGCGTATTGAGATCGCGCAAGCCGCCTTTGCCCTCTTTCAAATTCGGCTCAACCAAATAGCGCGACTGACCAGCCCGCAAATGGCGGTTGTCGCGCTCTTCTAATTTGGCGGTGACGAACTCTCGGGCTGAATTGGCGACAATCTTGGTTGAGAAGGCTTCTCTAAACTCGTCATAAAGTTTTTCAGCCCCCCATAAGAAACGCTTTTCCAGCATCGCGGTGCGGACGGTGAAATCATTTTGCGCTTGCGTCAGGCAGTCACTAATTGTGCGGGTGGCGTGGCCGACTTTCAGGCCAGCATCCCACAGCATATAGAGGATATATTCGACAAAGCTCTCTGAGGTCGCGTTGCGCTTATAAGGTAGCAGGAACAGCAAATCGATATCCGAATGCGGCGCCAAACGGCCACGGCCATAGCCGCCAACCGCCAGCACGGTGACTTTCTCAGCATCCGTCGGGTTGGACAAAAACAACACATCGGCGGCGACATAAGTGGCCAGCGCGCGCAAGATATCGTCTTGCAGGGCGGATATAAATTCGGCGCATTGGGCACCCTTCAGCTTTTTGCTTTCCAGCCCGTCGCGGGCTTGAGCGTGACCATCGCTGAGAATTGTTTTGAGGACGCCCAAAACCGCCATGCGCTGGGCGTTTTCATTGCCCGCTTCGGTTTTGGCGGCGTCGCGAAATTGCGCAAGGATTTGCGTTTCCCGCGCGCTCGGCGCATGAGGCGGTGTCTTTTGTAGCAAATGGGAGGCTTTCGCCGCAGATTTACGCGCCATTCAACTGGTCTCCGTCGTTGTCTTAAATGTAGTTATAACACAAAGCTTGGCGTGTGTATGGCGTGCTATCCGAGATCTTTCAAGCGATATAGCCAATCCAGTGCTTCGCGCGGGCTTAATCTATCCGGCTCTAGGGTTTCCAATGCTTCGCGCAGCGCGTCGGTTTCCGGCTTATCGATCGGTTGCGGGCTAAATAACGGTAAGCCTTCAAGGGCTGGCGCGGTTTGCGTGGCGGCGCGGTTTTCTTCAAGCAGGGCCAGCACGGTGCGGGCCCGCTCGACCACTTGCGCTGGCAGGCCCGCCAATTGCGCCACATGAATACCGTAAGAGCGGTCTGCCGCGCCGCGCCCGACCTCATGCAAAAACACCAATTGCCCCTGATGCTCGCGCACCATCATCGAGGCATTGGCCAATCCATCAAGGCGCTCGGCCAATCCGGTCAGCTCGTGATAATGAGTGGCGAACAGCGTTCGGCATCCGGCCCCGTCATGCAGATATTCAACTGCTGCCCAGGCAATCGACAGGCCGTCAAAGGTCGCGGTGCCACGGCCAATCTCGTCGAGAATAACCAAAGCCCGTGGGCCAGCCTGATTGAGGATAGCCGCCGTCTCGACCATTTCGACCATGAAGGTCGAGCGCCCGCGCGCCAAATCATCCGCCGCCCCGACGCGGCTAAATACGCGGTCAATCAGGCCAATATGGGCTTTTTCAGCGGGCACGAAACTGCCCATTTGCGCCAAAATCGCAATCAACGCATTCTGCCGCAAATAGGTCGATTTACCGGCCATATTCGGGCCGGTGAGCAATTTCAACCGCGCCACCTCCGTGGCTGAGGCATCGAGCGCGCAATCATTAGCAATAAAGCGGCCATTTTGTTCGGCCATCAATGCCGCCTCGACGACGGGGTGGCGACCAGCCGTCACATCAAACAGCAAACTATCGTCAACCTTAGGCGCAATCCAGTTGCGCTGCGCCGCCAGCTCAGCCAGCGCGGCCGTCACATCCAGCCCCGCCAGCGCCTCGGCACAAGCACTTATCGCTTCGCCGAGCGCCAAAATTTGCTGGCAAAGCTGCTGATAAATTTCCAACTCCAAAGCCAAGGCGGTTTCACCGGCGCGGCTAATCTGACCGGCTAACTCAGACAGCTCAGCGGTGGAAAAGCGCACCGAACTGGCCAGCGTCTGGCGATGAATAAACTGCTCTTGGTGCGGCGGGGCCATCAGCTTGTCGCCTTGCTGGGCCGGTACATCAATGTGATAGCCGAGCACGCCATTATGCTTGATCTTCAGCGCCTTGACGCCGGTTTCCTCGGCGTATTTTTGCTGCAAGCCAGCAATCACGCGGCGGCTTTCGTCGCGCAATTGCCGCGCTTGATCAAGGCCTGCATGCACGCCCTCGCGGACAAAGCCGCCATCGCGGGCCAGCACGCCGGGCTGCTCGACCAGACTGGCGACCAGGGTTTCAATCAGCGTGTCAATCGCCGCCCTGTCGCTGGATAGCTGGCGGGTGAGGTGCAGCAGTTCAGCCGGTGCCGCCTCGGCCTCCATCAATAAGGCGTTTTGCCCGCGTGCCGCTTCCAGCCCTTGCGCGATGGCCAGCAAATCACGCGGGCCGCCGCGTTGCATCGACAAACGCGACAAGGCCCGCGCCATATCCGGTGCCGCCTTTAGGCCGCGGCGTATGTCGTCGCGCAAACCGGCCCGCTCGACACAAAACGCCACCGCCTGCAAACGCTGTTGAACGGCGTCCAGCTCGGCCAAAGGCGCCGCCAAGCGTTGCCCCAGCAAGCGCCCGCCGGATGCGGTGACCGTCATGTCAATGGTCGCCAGCAAACTGCCCTTGCTGTCACCGGCCAGCGTGCGGGTCAGTTCGAGATTGGCCCGCGTCGCCGCATCAATGCCCATATAGGCGCTGGTGTTTTCCAGTGCTGGCGGGGCCAAGCGCGGCACATGATCAATCTGGGTTTCCTGCAAATAGGCCAGCAACAAGCCGCAGGCCGTGGTCTCGGCGCGCCCCAGATCGCCGAAGCCGTCAGCTGTTGAGACGCCGTAAAAGTCACACAATAAGCGATTGGCCACGGTCGACGACATATCCTCAACCGGCGCGATAACCGCCTCGCTTTGGCCCGACATCTCGTCGAGCATTGCCGCCTCAATATGGGCAGGGCGCAAAATTTCGCGCGGCGCCAAACGCGCCATTAATCCAGCCAACCCCGCCGCATGGGTCGGCATGACGCCAAATTCACCGGTCGACATATCCAGCCACGCCACCGCCAGCGCCTCGCCCGCCGCCGCCACGGAAGCAATATAATTATGCGCACGCGCCTCCAACAACGCTTCTTCGCTGAGCGTGCCCGGCGTCACCAAGCGCACCACTTCGCGGCGCACGACAGATTTCGAGCCGCGCTTTTTGGCCTCGGCAGGGTCTTCGGCTTGCTCGCAAATCGCCACCCGGAACCCTTTGCGGATAAGCCGCTCGAGATAGGCTTCGGCGGCATGATACGGCACCCCACACATCGGGATATTCTGCCCCAAATGCTTGCCGCGATGGGTCAGGGTAATGTCCAAAGCGGCGGCCGCGCTCACCGCATCATCGAAAAACAATTCGTAAAAATCACCCATGCGATAGAACAGCAAAGCGTCTTGGTAATTGGCTTTGATTTCGAGAAACTGCGCCATCATCGGCGTTGGCTTGGCATCGCTCTTATCAATTTGGGGTGTCGGCTCAGCGGGGGTCATGCCCGCAGTGTAGCAGAGCGACACGGTGAAAGAAGCCCCCAGATGTCGCAGAATGACAAAAACATGTTGAATTTTCTTGGCTTTTTCGGCTTGCTTGTTCTTGTTTTATGGCTTTTAAAGCCCTACAACATGAGGCCATGGTGAGCTGAGGCTTGCCGAATACCCTTTCGGATATTCGATTGAGATTTTGTGAGGGGTTAATGTCGGTCGAACAGACCAAAAGGGACGGCGATGAGCAGTAACGATAAAAGCTTCACAGATCAGGAAGCTCTGAGATTTCACACACGCGGCAAGCCCGGCAAATTGGAGATTAATCCAACCAAGCCGATGGCAACCCAGCGCGACCTTTCACTTGCCTATTCGCCGGGCGTGGCGGCGCCTGTTCAAGCCATCGCTGAAACCCCTGACAGCTCATATGATTACACCTCGCGCGGCAATATGGTTGCGGTTATTTCCAACGGCACGGCGATTCTCGGCCTCGGCAATCTCGGCGCGCTGGCCTCTAAGCCGGTGATGGAAGGCAAGGCGGTTTTGTTCAAACGCTTCGCCGATGTCGACTCGATTGACTTGGAAGTCGACACCGAAGACCCAGACGCTTTTGTCGATGCGGTGAAACATCTTGGCCCATCCTTCGGCGGGATTAACCTCGAAGACATTAAAGCACCCGATTGCTTCATCATCGAGCAGCAATTGCGCGAGCTGATGGATATTCCGGTATTCCACGACGACCAGCACGGCACAGCGATTATTTGCGCCGCTGGTCTGATCAACGCGCTGCACCTAACGGGGCGCGATATTAAAGATATCAAAGTCGCGGTGAACGGTGCCGGTTCGGCCGGTATTGCTTGCCTTGAATTGATTAAAGCCATGGGTCTGCCAGCCGATAATGCGGTTTTGTGCGACACGAAAGGGGTGATTTATAAGGGCCGCAAAGAAGGCATGAACCAGTGGAAGTCTGCCCACGCCGCCAACACCCAAGACCGCACGCTGAAAGATGCGATGCAGGGCGCCGATGTGTTCCTCGGCCTATCGGTGAAAGGCGCGGTGACGCCAGAGATGGTCGCCTCCATGGCTGACAACCCGATTATTTTCGCCATGGCCAATCCAGACCCAGAGATTACGCCGGAAGAAGTCGCCGCCGTGCGCGACGACGCGATTATGGCGACCGGCCGCTCGGACTATCCGAACCAAGTGAACAATGTTCTCGGCTTCCCGTATATTTTCCGTGGCGCACTGGATGTGCGCGCCCGTACGATTAATGATGCGATGAAAATTGCCTGCGCCGAAGCCTTGGCGATGCTGGCGCGCGAAGATGTGCCGGATGAAGTGGCCGCCGCTTATCAAGGCGAGCGCCCGCGCTTTGGCCCGCGTTATATTATCCCGGTGCCGTTTGACCCGCGCCTGATTACCGATATTCCAGTCGCCGTGGCGCGTGCCGCCATGGATAGCGGTGTGGCGCGTGCGCCGATTGTCGATATGGAAGCCTATCGCCATCGTTTGACCGCGCGTCTCGACCCAGCCGCCAGCTCATTGCAAATCATCATGAATAAGTCGAAGCAAAACGGCAAACGGATGATTTTCGCAGAAGGCGAGCAAGAGCAGGTTATTCGTGCAGCGATTGCCTATAAAGATCTCGGTCTCGGTGAGCCTATTCTCATCGGCACGGAAGATATTGTGCGCCACAATATGGCCGAGCTTGGCCTCGAGTCGCGCACCGACATTGAAATCCGCGACACGCGCACGGCGCCGCAAATCGATGAATATGCCAATTTCCTGTATGAGAAATTGCAACGCCGTGGCCGCCTGCAACGCGACTGCGAGCGTCTGGTCAGCAATGACCGCAATATTTTCGGTGCCTGCGCGCTGAAACGCGGCGACGCTGATGCCATGGTCACCGGGGTGACGCGTTCTTACTCAATTACCCTCGAAGAAGTCTCGCAAGTGATTGAACCACGGGCCGGCCATCGTGTCATGGGCCTGTCGATGCTGATTAGCCGAGGCCGCACCGTCTTGGTCGCCGACACTAATGTGATCGACATGCCAAGCGCTGAAGAACTGGCTGATATTGCCTGCCAAAGTGCCGCCGCTGCCCGCGCCTTGGGCCACGAGCCGCGGGTTGCCATGTTGGCCTATTCGACCTTCGGCCATCCGGAGGGCGACCGCTCAGTGTATGTCCGCGAAGCGGTGCGCTTGCTCGACGAGCGCGGCGTCGACTTTGAATATGAAGGTGAAATGGCGGCCGATGTGGCGCTCAACCGCGAGGCGATGAAACGCTACCCGTTCTGCCGCCTGACAGAGCCAGCCAATATCCTGATTATGCCAGCCATTCACTCGGCCTCTATTTCAACCAAAATGCTGGAAGAACTGGGCGGTGCCACATTGCTCGGGCCGCTGCTGATTGGTCTTGAGAAACCGGTGCAGATTGCCCGTATCGGCGCCACCGCGACCGAGGTTTTGAACATGGCCGCCATCGCTGCCTATGGTTTGGAAACCATCTAGCCGGCTTTCACGTTTTCGCAACACTGGCCAGCCGCCGCCACGCCATCGCTGTGGCGATATCGCTGCGACCAATTTCTGCCCGCGACGATAAATCTGCCAGCGTAAGTGCCACCCGCAAGATGCGGTTAAAGCCGCGCGCCGTCACCGCGCTTTCTTCGACCAGATGATCGAGAATGCCCTGACCGGCTTGGTCGGGGCGGGCGGTGGCGCGCAGGCGGTCACCATCGAGCCGAGCATTGAGGCAACCTTGCCGGTCGATCTGGCGTTGCCGTGCCGCCACCACACGCGCCGCAATCTCAGCGCTGTTCTCGCCTTTTTCATCGCCAATCATTTTCGCCAGCGACACGGGCGGCACATCAATGCGAATATCAAAGTGGTCGAGCAGCGGGCCGGACACGCGGGCGAGGTAATCTTGCCGACACAAGGGGAGGCGGTGGCACGCCAAATCGGCATCATCGGCATGCCCACAGCGGCATGGGTTCATCGCCGCCACCAATTGAAACTGCGCCTGATAGCTGACATGAGCATCGGCCCGCGCCACCTCAACGCGGCCTGTTTCTATCGGCTGGCGCAAAGCATCCAAGGCTTGGTGCGAGAACTCGGGCAATTCATCGAGAAACAAAACCCCCGTATGGGCCAAGGAAATCTCGCCCGGCTTGGCCAGACGTCCGCCACCAACCAATGCCGCCAAACTGGCCGAATGATGCGGCGCGCGAAACGAGCGCTGATTGGCCATGCGCACCCCGCCACGGCGACTGGACAGGCTTTCAATAATACTGATTTCCAAACGCTCCGCCGGTGACAAGGTCGGCAACAAGCTGGGCAGGCGCGCCGCCAGCATGGATTTTCCTGCCCCGGGCGGGCCGCTCATCAATAAGTTATGGCCACCTGCCGCGGTCACCTCCAGGGCCAAACGCGATTGCTGCTGGCCGCGAATATCGGCCATGTCCGGATGCGGGGTTTCTGGAGCCGGATCCTCAGGCGCCGGTGGTGGTAACAATTGGCTGCCGCGCAAATGATTAATCGCCTGCAGAATATCCGGCGCCGCGACAATCCCCGGTTGCTCGCCCATCACCACATGGCCATCAATATCAGCCTGCGCCAAGCCGCCCATAGAGACAATCAAGCCAAGCGCGATGGGCAAATCATAATGGCTGCCTTCTTTCGGCAAATCGGCTGGTGACAAATTAATCGTGATGCGCTCATGCGGCAGGCCGAGACCAATCGCCGCCAATGCAGACCGCACCCGCTCGCGGCTTTCGGCAACCGATTTATCGGGCAGGCCGACAACCGTGAAAGCGTTCTGCCCCGGTGCCAGATGCACTTGCACATCAATCGGCAAGGCCTCGACGCCGCTAAAAGCTATTGTTTGAATATGCGCAACCATTGTTTTTCTTCTTTAATCGACCTTAGGCACATTCTCTTTGACGAACAAGCTTTATGGCCAACAGCTGCGCCGGGCGCCGCGTCAACAAAAACAACAGGGCTGAAAATGTGCGGCTAAGCGCGGCGTGCCTCAATCGCGTCCCAAATCAGGGCGCCAATATCAGGCCCGCCAAAGGCTTGGATTTCACGAATACAGGTCGGCGAGGTGACGTTAATCTCCGTCAGATGCTCGCCAATAATATCAATGCCAGCAAAAATAATTCCCAGCTCGCGCAGGCGCGGGCCAATAGCGGCGGCGATTTCCAAATCGCGGTCGCTCAGGCCAATGGCTTCTGGCGTGCCGCCAACATGCACATTGGCGCGGGCATCGCCCTCAGCCGGGATGCGGTTAAGCGCGCCGACGGCTTCACCTTCAACGAGGATGACCCGCTTATCACCGGCCCGCACATCGGGCAGATATTGTTGCGCGATCACCGGCTCGCGGCTATCGGTCAAAAACATATCCAATAGCGAACCGAAATTTTCGTCGCCCTGACGGACCCGGAAAATACCGGCCCCGCCATTGCCGAATACCGGCTTCAAAATAACATCGCCAAATTCTTGGCGGAAATTCTCCAACGCGGCGCGGTCGCGGGTCATTAAGGTCGGCGGCAGCAGGCCAGCAAACTCGACGGGGAAAATTTTCTCCGGCGCATTGCGCACCGAGGCCGGATCATTAACCACCAATGTGTGCGGGTGCACGCGCTCGAGAAAATGCGTCGCCGAAATATAATGCATGTCAAAAGGCGGGTCTTGCCGCATCAGGATGACATCGACATCGCGCAAATTGGTCACCACCGCCTCGCCCAATTGATAATGCGCGCCAATTTCATCGGCCACTTTCAAAGGTTGAATGGCGGCGCTGACATCGCCATCGCGCATGGCCAGGCGGTCTGGCTCGTAGTAGAATAAGTCATGGCCGCGCTTTTGCGCTTCCAGCGCCAGCGCGAAACTCGTGTCGCCACGAATATCAATGCCGCTTATCGGGTCCATTTGCAGGGCAACACGCAAAACCATAGAAAGTCCTTTCACCGTCTGTGGCGACACTTTCCCCGAAATCGCGGCTTTGCTCAAGAGCCAAGATGCGGTTTCTCTCAAAACCGCCAAACCGCTTTAAGATGGCGCGGCCAGCCAAACCGCCTCATGCCGATAAAATCGAACCGCCACACCATCTCCTGCGCGCCTTTATGGCGGGCCACGAAAGCCTGCGCCGCCGCGCCGATGCGTTGCCATTGGGTTGGCGATGAGGCGCTGCGCTTGCCGGCCGATATGCGATAGCCCTTCAGGCGTAAAACCCATGCCGCCAGTGTTTCAGCGTGACGGCCTGTCTTTTGCGCCTTTTGGCGCAGGTGCTTGTTGTTTTTGTTCACCGTGTTCGGGGCTTTCTGCGGTCAAAAGAAGTGCGCGATTATAAACGATTTTGCGTTTCTGGTCGGTTTGCGCGGTCACGGCTTTCACCGCATCGCGCAGGCTCATGGTCTCGAGCGCCTTGTGCAATGCGGTATCAATCGCCGCCTCAAGCGCCTGCGCGTCTTGCGGCTGGGCGGCACGCGCGCCGACCATCACCACCAACTCACCGCGTGGCGGCGTGATTTCAAATTGCGCCGCGAGATCGCCTGCCGTGCCAAAAATGGTTTCTTCGAATTTCTTGGTCAATTCGCGCGCCACCGCCACCTCGCGCGGGCCGAGCACGGTGTCGATATCGGCCAATGTTTTAGCAGCTCGTTTGGCGCTTTCGAAAAACACCAGCGTGCCGTCATAGGCTTCGAGCTTGTGCAACGCCTTTTGGCGGGCCGCTTGTTTGGGCGGCAGAAAGCCGAAAAAACTAAATTGATCAGTCGCCAAGCCAGCAATGCTGAGCGCCGCAATCGGGGCCGACGGGCCGGGAATGGCGAACACCTCGTGGCCGGCAGCGCGGGCGGCGCGCACCAGCGGCATGCCGGGGTCAGAGATGAGCGGTGTGCCAGCATCGCTAATCAGCGCCACCGCCTCGCCTTGTTCGAGCTGGCGCAAAATACGCGGCCGCATTTCCTGCGCATTGTGTTCGTGATAGGCACGGCGCGGCGTGGCGATATTGTGCAATGTCATCAGCTTGCCGCTGGTCCGCGTATCTTCGCAATAAATCACCGTGGCGGCGGATAAAATGTCCAACGCCCGCAAGGTGATGTCGCGCGCATTGCCGAGCGGCGTTGCCACAATATAGAGGCCAGCCGGTAGGCCGGTGGATTGAATGTCTGCGTCTCGCATGTGCCTAGAAAACGGCTGTTTTGCGTTTAAGGCAAGCCTAAAGGCGCACCTGTTCAGGCTAACGCATTTCTGCCTTATTTCTCAGGCAGGTTTACTTATGCTTGGCGGGCGGATAATTTGATCTGCAACAGGGTCTCCCGCGCACAGCCCAATCAGGAGTCATTCGGTGACAGCACGCCCCATATCCAACGCCCGCCAACCGCGCCGATTTATCCGGCCAATATTGCTGGTGACGGCGCTGGCCTTTGCCTTGGGGGCCTGCGCCGCGCCGTCCACTGATTATAGCCCGCGCTCAACCAACGCCCGCCCCGCCACATTGGCGCCGAAGCCGAACCAGAGACCGATTGTCCCGATTGATGTGCGCGACTTCCCGCCACCGTTTGAGCGCCCGCCTGGATCGGTGACGATTTCGCTCTTATTGCCAATGACCGACGCCCGCGACAATGTGCGGACCTTGGCGGCTGATTTGTTCAACGCCGCCCAGCTGGCGGTGTTTGACGCCGGTCAGCCGAATATTGTTATTCGCCTGCACGACACGAAAGGCACGCCGCAAGGCGCCGAACATGCCGCCAAAGAAGCGGTGGCGGCTGAGGCCGATATTATTGTCGGGCCGCTTTTCGCGGACTCGGTGCGGTCCGTCGGCCCGGTGCTGGTCGGCCGCGATATTCCGGCATTGGTATTTTCCAATGACCGCACGGCGCGCACGCAAAATGTCTGGCTCTTGGGGTTTTTGCCAGAAGACAATATTAACCGAGTGATTATTGAGAGCATCTCGCAAGGGCTGACGCGGTTTGGCGCGCTGGTGCCGGAAGGCCCATATGGTGAGGTGCTGCTGCAACAATTCAGCAGCCGCGTGACCCGCTTTGGCGGCGAGATTATTCAAGCCGAGCGCTATCCGCCCGACGCCAAAGGCATGTTTGATCCGGTGCGCCGTCTGGCCCGCTTTGACCGCCGCACGCAAGCCCATGCGGATGAGCTGGCCCGGCTCACCGAAGAAGCCCGACGTCTGGCCGAGCCGGACACGCCAGATGAGGGTTTATTCTCCAGCCTGCGCGACAAAGCCCCCGAATTGGTCACCGCCTATGAGGAGCTGAAACGCTCCGAGACGTTGGGCGATATTCCCTATGATGTGGTGTTCATGCCAGAAGGTGGCTTGGCCCTGCGCAAGCTGGCGCCGCTGCTGCCTTATTTCGACATTGACCCGAAGCTGGTGAAATTTATCGGCTCTGGCCTGTGGGATGACCCGAAACTGTCGCAAGAACCACCGCTGCATGGCGGCTGGTACGCGGCCCCCGACCCGCAGCTTTGGGTCGGCTATCAGGCGCGCTATGAAAAGCTATTCGACCGCCCGGCGCCGCGCCTGTCGAGCATCTCTTATGACGCGGTTAGTCTGGCCATTCGTCTGTCAATGATTAACCCGATTGACCCATTCGCCCGCCAGTGGCTCACCGACCCGAACGGCTTTAGCGGGCTTGATGGAATTTTCCGCCTGACCCAAGGCGGCCTCAGCCAACGCGGCCTCGCCGTGCAACAAATCGGCCCAAAAGCCCCGCGCACGGTCAGCCCGGCGGCGCAAAGTTTCGTGGTCTATGACCGCCGCCTGCAAGCCGCCGTCGCCTTGGCCGGCAGCCTGCAAGGAAACACCGCGCAAGCCGCATCACAAACCGACGCAGACGGCGCTACAATAATTCAGCAATAATATGGTCGAGCACCAAACGGCCTTGCGGCGTCGCCACCAAATGGCTCGGCGTCAGCTGGATCAAGCCAGCCTCTTGCAGGCCGGCCAGCTTATCATTTTGCCCATCATCGAGCTGTAAACCGAGCTGTGAGAGGCGTTGTTTGGCGACGCCTTCGACCAAGCGCAGGCCGAGCATTAGTGCCTCGGCTTGGGTTTCCACTTCATCAAGGCGGTTATCCTCGGCCCAGCCATGGCCTTGCGCATCGACCTGCTGCAGCCATTGTTGCGGGGCGCGTGTGGCAATGGTGGCGCGGCGTCCGTGGGCATCACTCAAGCGGCCATGCGCGCCCGGCCCGATACCGAGATAATCATGGCCCTGCCAACTGCCGACATTGTGGCGACAAGCATGCCCGGGGCGGGCGTGGTTGGACACTTCATAAGCCGGCAGGCCAGCCTCGGCGCAGAGGGTTTGGGTTACTTCATAGAGGTCGACGGCGCTATCCTCGGCCGGGACTTCAAACCGACCCGCCGCGTAAAGCCGGTGAAACGGCGTGTCGGGTTCGATGGTCAATTGATACAGCGACACATGGTCGGGCTGCAACGCCAAGACCCGTTCAAGCTCGTCGCGCCACGCCGCCAAACTCTGGTCGGGGCGGGCATAGATTAAATCCAACGACACGAAATCAAAAATCTCACGCGCCGCCGCATAGGCCTCCAGCGCATCACTGGCGCGATGGGTGCGGCCAAGAAACTTCAACGCCGCGTCATCCAATGACTGCACACCGAGCGATAAGCGGGTGATGCCAGCCCCAGACAGGGCCGACAGTTGCTGATAGGCGGCGCTGACCGGATTGGCCTCGAGAGAAATTTCAGCATCGGCGGCAAGCCCCCAAAGCGCGTCGATTTCGGCGAGAATTTCAGCCACCAAGTCGGGCGGCATTAAAGACGGCGTGCCGCCGCCAAAAAACACCGTGTGCACCGGCCCGTCGGGGCGTTGGCTGGCGGCATAGCGCAATTCATCGCGATAGGCTTTGCGCCACGCATCGATCTGCAGCTCGCGCATCGGGTGCACATTGAAATCGCAATACGGGCATATGGCCGAGCAAAACGGCCAATGCAGATAAATACTCAGCTTGGGTAGGTCAGCCGCCAAAACACTGCTCGACCAGTTGGATGAACGCATCGGCGCGATGCGAAATGGCGTGCTTGGCCTCTGGCTGCATTTCGCCAAAGGTCAGATCGCCGCCGAGCGGCAAGAACATCGGGTCATAGCCAAACCCGTGAAGCCCACGCAGCGGCCACACTAATGTGCCATCCACCTTGCCTTCAAAACTTTCGACATGCCCGTCCGGCCACGCCAAAGACAGGGCGCAAATAAACGAGGCGGTGCGCGGCTCATCAGGTTTTTGCGCCAGCGCCATTTCGACCTTGTGCATGGCGAATTGGAAATCGCGCTCGCCGCTTGGCGTCTCGGCCCAGCGCGCCGAATAAATCCCAGGCGCCCCGTCCAGCGCATCAACCGCCAGACCACTATCATCGGCCAAAGCCGGTAGCCCGCTGACCGTCGCCGAGGCCAGCGCTTTCAATTCAGCATTGGCGATGAAAGTCAGGCCGGTTTCTTCCGGCTCCGCCAACCCCAAACTGCCAGCCCCTAGCGTTTCGACATTAAACGGCGCCAATAAATCGGCGATCTCGACCAGCTTGCCGCTATTATGTGAGGCAATTACGAGCTTCTCATCGGTGAATTGACGAACCGTCATCGTCTTACAGACCCACAGCCTGCTTCTGCAACGCCACCAATTCGGCGATGCCGTCTTTGGCCAGCTTCATCAGTTGCGCGAACTCGCCTTCGCCAAAAGCCGCGCCCTCAGCGGTGGCTTGGATTTCGACAATATCGCCCTTGCCGGTCATCACGAAATTGCCATCCGTATCGGCGACGCTGTCTTCGTCATAATCGAGGTCAGCTACTGGCAGGCCTTGATAAATCCCGCATGACAGGGCGGCGACCTGATCGCTGATGACGCCGTCGCCGACCTTGCCGGTTTCCTGCATCATCTTCACACACAGATAAAGCGCCACCCACGCGCCGGTAATCGACGCCGTGCGGGTGCCGCCATCGGCCTGAATGACATCGCAATCGAGGCTAATCTGGTTTTCGCCGAGCTTTTTCATATCAACCACGGCGCGCAGCGAACGACCAATCAGGCGTTGAATTTCTTGCGTCCGGCCCGACTGCTTGCCAGCATTGGCCTCGCGGCGCATACGCTCACCGGTCGAGCGCGGCAGCATGCCATATTCTGCCGTGACCCAGCCTTCACCGCGACCGCGCAACCATGGTGGCACGCGCTCCTCAAGGCTTGCGGTGCACAAAACATGGGTATCGCCAAATTTGATAAGGCACGAGCCTTCGGCGTGTTTCGACACATTGGTCTCGATAGAAACGGCGCGAAGTTGGGTGGCCTCACGGCCAGACGGACGGGTTACGGACATATATTTTCCTGTCTTTTGAAATGTAAATCTATTTGCTGCTTCCTGTGTAGCCAAATGCCAAGCCTCTCACAAGGGGCGGCGGCGAAGAATTGACACGGCAAAAGCCATCACCGGCCCGCGCAACACGGATTATCCACCCCCCCCAGGGCGAATTATCCGCCACCCCCTAGGAATATGGCCCGCGAGCCCCTAAATAAAGCTCATGCGAAACGGCCACGCAATTGCTGGCTTGACGCGATAGGGATAGATGATTAGGAAAAGCGCCATGATGCAAGATGATGAACAAAACAAAGACGCCATGAGCGACGACACCGAAAACGCCAATGGCGCTTCTGAAGAACAAGTAGCGCAAGAGGCGCAGGCTGAACAGGCGCAAGACGCGCACGGCGATGAAGCCAGCCCCGAGCAACTAACGGGCGACATTCCGCTCGACGAGATTTTGCCAGAGACGCCGAGCCTTGAAGACCAGCTGGCCGACGCTAATGACAAGCTGTTGCGGACACTGGCCGAACTAGAAAACACCCGCCGCCGCGCCGAACGCGACCGTGGCGAGGCGCTGAAATATGGCGCTGTCAGTTTTGCCCGCGACATGCTCAGCGTCTCAGACAATATGCAGCGCGCCCTGAAAGCAGTGGAAGATGTTGATGAGGGCGATTTTTCAGATGCCGCCAAAGCCATGTTGGAAGGCGTCGCCGCCACTGAGCGCGACCTGCAAGCCGGTCTGCAACGCCACAAAGTGATGCCGATTAACCCGATGGGCGAAAAATTCGACCCCAATCAGCACGAGGCTTTGTTTGAAGCCCCGGGCACCGGCCAGCCCGCCGGAACGATTATTGAGGTGGTTGAAATCGGCTATATGATGCAAGAGCGTCTTCTGCGTCCGGCCAAAGTCGGCATCGCCAAAGACTAAACGCCTCACGCAATCGGCGAGACGCGCCGCAAGGTGAGGTTAAGCCGCCCGCCTTCGGCAAAGGCCGGATATGCGGCCAGTGCCTGACTGCTGCCATAAAGGATGCGGTCGAGGCCGTGATAATGCAGCCGCGCCGCGCCGCCAAATACAAACACATCGCCATTGTGCAGCTTCATCGACTGGGTTGGGCCACGGCGTTTTGGGCCGCCCATGCGAAACACCGCGCTATCGCCCAGCGACAGCGATACCACCGGCGCCTCAAAAGCCTGCTCGTCGCGGTCTTGGTGCAGGCCCATTTTGGCCTTTGGCTTATCGTAATAATTCACCAGACAGCACTCCGGATCAGCCGGACAGCCGCTGACATCACGCCATAAATCAATCAGCATTTGCGGGATTTGCGGCCATGGCGCGCTGGTTTCGGGATGCGTCGGCTGGTAGCGATAGCCAGATTTATCCGACACCCAACCGAGCGGGCCGAGATTACTCATCCGGATAGACCATGGCTGATTGGTGCGCGGCATGCGCGGAACGAAGAACGGCGCCTGTTGCAAACCCTCTTGCAGCGTCTCCAAAAAGGCGTTTTGCGCCTCACTACCCCAATATTCGGGGTAATAACGGGTACCTTCCCCCAATATGTTGTGGTTCATGTTTTTCGTCTTTCCTTTTTCAACCAGCCCTTGCAGGTCAGCCCTTCGCTCACTATATAAGGTGCAATTGCAAAACGGCGAACACGCCACCAAAACCAAACCCGACCACATAGCGAGGCAATAATGGGAAAAGTAATTGGAATCGATCTGGGAACCACCAATAGCTGCGTAGCAGTTATGGATGGTAGCACACCAAAGGTAATTGAAAACGCGGAAGGTGCACGCACCACGCCATCTATGGTTGCCTTTACAGACGACAGTGAAAAACTAGTTGGCCAGCCTGCCAAACGTCAGGCCGTGACCAATCCAAGCAACACCTTATTCGCCATTAAGCGTTTGATTGGCCGCCGCTTCGACGACCCCGCCACGAAAAAAGACATCGACATGGTGCCTTACAACATCATCGCCTCAGATGGTGGTGACGCATGGGTTGAAGCCAATAGCGAGAAATATTCACCATCGCAAATCTCTGCTTTTATTTTGCAAAAAATGAAAGAAACCGCCGAGGACTATCTTGGCGAGAGCGTGACGCAAGCGGTCATCACCGTGCCCGCTTACTTTAACGATGCCCAACGCCAAGCAACAAAAGATGGCGGCAAAATCGCCGGTCTTGAAGTGTTGCGGATCATCAACGAGCCAACCGCCGCCTCACTGGCTTACGGGCTTGATAAAAATGACGGCCAGACAATCGCTGTCTATGACCTTGGTGGTGGTACATTCGACGTGTCGATTTTGGAAATCGGCGATGGCGTGTTTGAAGTGAAATCAACCAATGGTGACACGTTCCTTGGTGGTGAAGACTTCGACATTGCTCTGGTCGAGCACCTTGCTGCTGACTTCAAAAAAGAAAACGGCGTCGACCTGACGCAAGACAAGCTGGCTCTACAGCGTTTGAAAGAAGCCGCTGAGAAAGCCAAAATTGAGCTTTCGTCTGCCAGCCAAACCGAGATTAACCTGCCGTTTATCACCGCTGACGCAAGCGGCCCGAAACACTTGAACATGAAACTGACGCGCACAGCTTTTGAGAAGCTGGTCGATGATCTGGTGCAGCGCACCCGCAAACCATGCGAAGACGCGCTGAAAGATGCCGGCATTAAACTGTCAGAAATCGACGAGATTGTGCTGGTCGGCGGTCAAACCCGTATGCCGCGCATCCGCGAATTCGTGAAAGACGTGTTTGGCAAAGAACCAAATATGAGCGTCAACCCAGACGAAGTGGTTGCCATGGGCGCGGCCATTCAGGCCGGCGTGCTGCAAGGCGATGTGAAAGATGTTCTGCTGCTCGACGTGACGCCTTTGTCGCTCGGCATCGAAACGCTGGGTGGCGTGTTCACCCGCCTCATCGACCGCAACACAACCATTCCGACCAAGAAGTCGCAAGTCTTCTCAACCGCTGATGACAATCAGTCCGCCGTGACCATTTCGGTCTATCAAGGCGAGCGCGAGATGGCGGCCGATAATAAAAACCTCGGCCAGTTCAACCTCGAAGGTCTGCCGCCAGCACCGCGCGGTGTACCGCAAATTGAAGTGGCTTTCGATATTGACGCCAATGGTCTGGTCAATGTGTCGGCCACCGATAAAGCCACCGGCAAAGAGCAAGCCATCCGCATTGAAGCCTCAGGCGGTCTGTCTGATGACGATATTGAGCAAATGGTGAAAGACGCCGAAGCCAATGCCGCAGCCGATAAAGAGCGCCGCGAAACGGTGGAAGCGCGCAATAATGCCGAAGGTCTCATCCACGCCACTGAGAAATCAATCAGCGAGCATGAAGACATTCTCGACGCCTCAGACAAAGAAGCGGCTGAAGCAGCCATGGCCGATTTGAAAGCCGCCCTTGAAGGCGACGACAATGACGCGATCACGCAAAAAGCCCAGGCTCTGTCAGAAGCCGCGATGAAAATTGGCGAGGCCGTGTATCAAGCCCAGCAAGCCGAAACAGAAGCTGCCGCGGCGGCTGATGCGGGCGAAGGCGACGACAATATTGTCGATGCTGAGTTCGAAGAAGTGGCTGCTGACGACGCTGAAAGTGACGACGACCAAAAAGCATCCTAAGCCACGCACTGGCTAGGCCTTACAAAGCGTATTTGAGACAGGACACGTCGCATGGCAAAAACCGATTTCTATGAGCAGCTCGGCGTTGACCGTTCAGCCAGCGCAGCTGACTTGAAATCGGCGTACCGAAAGCTGGCGAAGAAATATCACCCCGACGTTAATCCCGGTGATGCGGCGGCTGAACAAAAGTTCAAAGAAGTCTCAGAAGCCTATGACGTTTTGAAAGACGACCAAAGCCGGGCCGCCTATGACCAATATGGCCACGCCGCTTTTGAAAATGGCGGCGGCCCAGGTGGGCCAGGCGGGTTTGGTGGCGGCGCCGGTTTCGGTGGTGGTTTTGGCGATATGGGCGATATTTTCGAAGAGTTTTTCGGCGGCCAACGTCGCCGCCAAGGTCGCCAACGCGCAGCACGCGGCAGCGACCTGCGCATCGAAATCGAAGTCACGCTAGAAGAAGCCTTTGACGGCACAGAACGCCAGATTAATCTGACCCGCGCTGTCGCCTGCGATACTTGCGGTGGTTCCGGTGCCCAAGAGGGCAGCGCGCCAACCACCTGCACAGTCTGTGCGGGCCACGGTAAAGTACGCGCCCAACAGGGTTTCTTTATGGTCGAGCGGCCTTGCCATAATTGTCAGGGCAGCGGACAAGTAATCGAAAATCCATGCGGCGATTGTCGCGGGCGCGGCCACACGCAAAAACAACGCAACCTCACCGTCTCAGTGCCATCAGGTGTCGAGGACGGCACCCGCATTCGCCTGTCGGGCGAGGGTAATGCCGGCGGGCCCGGGGCAACGACCGGCGATTTATATGTCTTTGTCGGGGTGCGCCCACACGCTGTGTTGCAACGCGACGGCGCCGATTTATTTTGCAATGTGCCGATTGCTTTCCATCTCGCGGCCAAGGGCGGGGCATTGAATGTGCCGCTGCTCAACGGCAAGCGGGTGAAGCTAAACATTCCAAGCGGCGCCCAATCGGGCCAACAGTTCCGCTTGCGTGGCAAGGGCATGCCGGTTTTGCGCTCGCGCGCGCATGGTGATTTATACGTCCAAATCGAAGTCGAAGTGCCGAGCGGCCTGAACAAAAAGCAACAAGCCCTGCTCGATGCCTTTGTTGAAGCGACGGATGAGACGAATTATCCCGATGTCAGCGAATTTGAAGCGCGCAACACGAAAAGCCAATAGCCTCGCGCCCTGCGCCCTGCTATATTTAGCCAATGAGATTAGTAGTAAATGGATGTGCTGGCCGAATGGGGCAGAGCCTTGTCCGGCTTATTCACGCCGATGACGAGTTGACAGTTGTCGGCGGTTTGGAAGCCAGCAATAGCGACGCCTTGGGCCAAGACCTTGGCACATTGGCGGGCATTGCACCACTTGGTGTTGCCGCAACAGCCGACCCGCTAGAGCTGCTGGCCAAAGCCCAAGCGGTGATTGATTTCACCACCCCCGCCGCCACTGTTGAGTTGGCAGGTATTGCCGCGCAAGCCAGTATTGTGCATGTCATCGGCACCACCGGATTTAGCGACGCTGATGAGCAAGCCTTGGCCGCCGCCGCGCGGCATGCACGGATTATCAAATCTGGCAATATGAGCCTTGGCATCAACCTATTGGCCGGTCTTGTACAACAGGCCGCCGCCGCTTTGGGCGATGATTGGGATGTTGAGATTTTTGATATGCACCACCGCCACAAAGTTGACGCGCCATCTGGCACCGCTTTGCTGCTTGGCGAGGCGGCCGCCCAAGGCCGCGATGTCGCCCTGAGTGATGTGCGCGAAAGCCAGCGCGATGGCAATGATACTGCCCGCGCCAAAGGCGCCATTGGCTTTACCGCCTTGCGTGGTGGTAGCGTTGTTGGAGACCATGATGTTATTTTCGCCGGTGATGACGAGCAAATCCGCCTGTCGCATCGGGCTGAAAACAGAGATATTTTTGCCCGCGGTGCCTTACGCGCCGCCCAATGGGGCGACACCCAAAAACCCGGCTTATATTCCATGCAGGATGTGCTGGGGCTGAACACCGCCTCTTAGATACGCTGACAAAGGATATACCAATGAGCCAACTCGTTCTCGTGCGCCATGGACAAAGTGAATGGAATGAAAAAAACCTGTTCACCGGCTGGCGCGACCCAGACCTCACGCAACAAGGGGGTGATGAAGCCCGCGCCGCTGGCCGCGCCTTGAAAGCCGCCGGTACGCAATTTGATTTGGGCTACACATCAGGCCTGCAGCGGGCACAAAAAACCTGCGCCCTGTTGCTCGAAGAACAAGGCCAGACCGAGCTACCAATGACCCGCCATGAGGCGCTGAACGAGCGCGACTATGGCGATTTGTCGGGCCTCAACAAAGACGATGCGCGCGAAAAATGGGGCGCCGACCAAGTGCATATTTGGCGCCGCTCTTTTGATATTCCACCACCCGGCGGCGAAAGCCTGAAAAACACCGCCGAGCGTGTATTGCCGTATTTCGATGGCGAGATTATGCCACTGCTGAAAGCCGGTAAGAATATTCTCGTCGCCGCGCATGGTAATTCTTTGCGCGCGCTGGTAATGCAGCTCGACGGGCTGAGCCAAGAGGAAATTATCGACGTGAATATCGGCACAGGCGAGCCTTATTGCTATGAGATTGCCGCCGATGGCAGCGTCGTCTCAAAACATATTCTCGATACGTAAAACTTAGTGCAGTGCCTGAGTGCGGATTTCTGACAGCGCGTCGTTGAGGCGGGCGGATAGGCTGGCGCGCTCGCGCGGCGACAGGAATGAGCCGACCGATACATATTGACCATGCGACGACAATACCAGCGAGCCAATATCGTCATCATCGACGCCATTGCCCTGCAAATTGACCTGCACCCAATGCGGGTTGAAGCGCCACGACCGCTTGGCCCCGAGCGGGCTGACTTGTGAGAACACCAACCCCTCGTCGGTCAGCTCGATTTTCTCATACCGCGCGGCGTGGTGATAATTCATTCTGAAAAACACATAGAGCAGCAGCACATCGAGACCGAAGAAACCAAACACCGGCCACGCGCCTTTGAGCAAGAAAAAGCCGCCAACCACGAAGCTCACCAAGCCGAAACCAATCATCAGCCAAGTGAAGCCGCGTTGCGAAAGCGAGACATTGGGGCGAATAACCAGCTCTATGAGGGGCTGGTGATCGGCATAGGTCATCTCCTCTCTGACATTTTGCGATGCGATACTCATGAATTTGAAATAGAGCAAAAAACCGACTAAACCAACCCGCAGATGGAATTTGCACTCGGCGAGGCGGGCGATTAGGATGGCGACATGAAAAAAGCAGATATCGCCAGTTTCTTCCAGCGGCTCTCCGAAAACGCCAGCGCGCCAGAAACAGAACTTAATTTTGTTAATGATTTCACGCTATTAGTTGCGGTGGTGCTATCTGCGCAAGCAACCGATAAGGGCGTCAATAAAGCCACAGAAAGCCTGTTCAAACGGGCCGACACACCGGCCAAGATGGTCGCTTTGGGTGAAGCAGAAATTCGCAATGAAGTGAAAACCATCGGGCTTTATCGCAATAAAGCCAAAAATGTCTTCGCTTTGTCGCAAATCCTCGTCGACCAATTTGACAGCCAAGTGCCGCGCGATCGCGAGACGCTGATGTCGCTTCCCGGCGTTGGCCGCAAGACCGCCAATGTGGTGATGAATGTGGCGTTTGGTGAAGCCACTTTCGCCGTCGACACGCATGTCTATCGGCTCGGCAACCGCACCGGCTTGGCGCCCGGCAAAACCGTTTTAGAGGTCGAGAAAAAACTCGATAAGCGGGTGCCCGAACCGTATCGCGTGCACGCCCATCATTGGCTTATTCTTCATGGGCGTTATGTATGTGTCGCCCGCAAACCAAAATGCTATGACTGCGTGGTGGCTGATTTATGCAGCTTCCGTGGCAAAACAACCGCATCAAAATAGGAACGCAAATGTCTTCTACAAAACTAATCACCGGCATGGGTGCCGCACTTGTCGATTTATTCGCCGATGTCAGCGAACAAGACCTGCAAGATATTGGCAGCCCGAAAGCTTCCATGTCGCTGATTGAGGCGGCGCAATCAACGGCGCTGCAAAGCCAAGTCCGTGTCCACACCCACCAGCCCGGCGGCTCGGCCGCCAATACGGTGGCAGGGATTGCTGACCTCGGGCAAGCGGCGGGGTTTTTCGGCAAGACGGCTGATGACGCGCTGGGTGCCCGCTTCGCGCAAGCCTTTGACGATTTGGGCGTCGCCTTTCAAGTCACGGCGGGCAATCCGGCAGACGCTCCGACCGGCCATTGTCTGGTATTGGTCACGCCGGATGCCGAGCGCACCATGCACACGGTTTTGGGCGCCTCGATTACCACCTCAACCGCCGATATTGACGCCGACACGCTGGCCCAAACCGGGCTGTTTTTCTCCGAAGGTTATGTCTGGGACAGCCCGTCCGCCCGCGACGCCTTTTTACACGCCGCCCAAAGTGTGCGCGCCAATGGCGGCAAGGTCGCGTTTTCGCTGGCCGATAGTTTCTGCGTCGAGCGCCATCACGCTGACTTTGTCAATCTACTGGAAGCCCATGTCGATATTTTGCTGGCCAATAAAGCCGAGGCGAAAGCCTTGTTCGGCACCGACGCACCAGGCGGCATTACCGCCGCCGCACAAGCCAATGGTCTACTCGCCGCCATCACCATGAGCGCCGATGGGGCGTTGATTATTGACGACACACAGGCCACCCATGTGCCAGCCCACCCAGTTAGCGATGTGGTTGACTTGACCGGTGCCGGCGATCAATTCGCCGCCGGTTTCTTGACCGCCCTACATAATGGCGCCAGTCCGGTGGATGCCGGGCGTGCTGGCGTGCTGACGGCCAGCCAGGTGATCCGCCATTTCGGGCCGCGCCCGCAATCAGATATCCGTGCTTTATTGGCCGAGAATGATCTAGATTTTGCGTAGCAACACGCGGTCAATCTGGTGATTTTCGCTTTTGTGTAAAATCAAATCGGCGCGCCCGCGCGTTGGCAGAACATTCTCAACCAGATTGAGCATGTTGATGCGCTTCCAAATATCGCGCGCCGTGGCTTCGGCTTCAGCGTCATCCAAATCGGCGTAGCGGCGGAAATACGCCCCCGGCTCGCGGAAAGCGGTTTCGCGCAAAGACATAAAGCGGTCAATATACCAGCGTTCAATAACCTCGGCTTCAGCGTCGATATAAATCGAGAAATCAAAAAAGTCTGAGACAAACGGGATTTCATTGCCGTCTTTGGCAAGCCCGGCCGGTTGCAACACATTCAGCCCTTCGACGATGAGAATATCCGGCTGACTGACCATAATGCCGTCCTCCGACACAATGTCATAAGCCTCGTGCGAATATTCCGGCGCCGTGACATCGCGGCAGCCCGACTTCACATCCGACAAAAACCGCCGCAAGCGCAGCAAGTCAAAACTTTCGGGGAAGCCTTTGCGCTGCATCAGCCCGCGTTCTTCGAGCACCGCATTAGGAAATAGAAAACCATCCGTGGTCATCAAATCGACCTTTGGGTGCGACGGCCAACGGGCCAGCATGTCGCGCAAAATCCGCGACGTGGTGCTTTTGCCCACGGCGACGGAACCGGCGACGCCAATAACAAATGGCACTTTGGCCTCGCGGCCCAAAAACTGATTGGTCGCGCCATAGAGATTTTGGGTGGCTTCGACATACAGATTGAGCAGCCGCGACAGAGGCAGATAAATTTCTTCAACTTCGGCGAGCGAGACGGTTTCACCGCGCCCGCGCAATTTCATCAGCTCGTCTTCGGTCAGCGTCAGCTCGGCATCTTCACGCAAGCGGCCCCACTCGAGCGCGGTAAATGAGCGATACGGCGAAACGTCTTGTAGGCCAGTTTCAAACACCGCTAGGCTCCTTCTCCCCGGGCGGCTTTTTCGGCCAACCCAGAGCGCCCGGCGCGGCGCGCCAATTCATCCATCACATCGTCGAGCGATAAGCCGCGTGCGGCCAGAACAATCAATAAGTGATACATCACATCAGCCGCTTCGCCGACCAGCTCAGCGTCGCTTTCAGACAGCGCCGCGACCATGGCTTCACTGGCTTCTTCGCCGAGCTTGCGCGTGGCGCGCGGCAGATCGGCCAGCAATTGAGCCGAGTAGCTTTCCTCCGGCGCTGCATTGCGGCGGGCCTCAATTTCAGCGAATAAATCATCCAATTGAACGGCTTTGGTCATGGCGATATCCTCTCAAACACTAGCGGTATCCGCTTCTAAGCGAACTGGCAAGCCCGCATCTGCCATGGCTTGCTTGGCTTCAGCGATGGTGTAGGTGCCAAAGTGGAAAATCGACGCCGCCAGAACCGCGCTGGCGCGGCCTTTTTGCACCCCGTCGATTAAGTGATCCAGCGTGCCGACACCGCCCGAGGCAATCACCGGCACCGACACCGCATCCGACACGCGGCGGGTCAACTCGAGGTCAAAACCAGACTTCGTGCCGTCTTTATCCATTGAGGTGAGCAAGATTTCACCAGCCCCGCGTGCGGTCATTTCTTGGGCAAAGGCAATGGCATCAATGCCGGTGGCTTCGCGCCCGCCATGGGTGAAAATCTCCCAGCGTTCATCGTCGGTTTGTTTGGCGTCAATAGCCACGACAATACACTGCGTGCCAAATTTCGCCGCCGCCGCATCGACCACATCGGGGGCGCGCACGGCGGCGGTGTTAAACGATACTTTATCGGCGCCGGCCAATAGCAGATTGCGCACATCGGCTTCGGTGCGCACACCGCCACCAACGGTTAGCGGCATGAAGCAATGCTCGGCCGTTTCGCGCACCACATCAATCAATGTGTCGCGGTTTTCGTGGCTGGCCGAAATATCCAGAAAGCACAATTCATCGGCACCGGCCGCATCATAAGCACGCGCCGCCGCCACCGGATCACCTGCGTCGATGAGGTCGACAAAATTGACCCCCTTCACAACGCGCCCGTCGTGAACATCAAGGCAGGGGATGATGCGAATTTTCAACATTAGATGACGCCATCCATGGCCAGAGCTTGCGCCGCGTCAAGGCGGCCATCATACAAAGCGCGGCCCGAAATCGCACCAATAACGCCGTCGCTTTCAACCGCCGCGAGGCCCACCAAATCGTCAACACCGGCCAGACCGCCCGAGGCAATAATCGGAATAGACGTGGCCCGCGCCAACTCTGCTGTGGCGTCAATATTCACGCCCTTCAACAAGCCATCGCGGTCAATGTCGGTGTAAATGACGGCGGCAACGCCTGCGTCTTCAAATTTGCGTGTCAGGTCAACGGCCAGCATTTCGGTAGCCTCAGCCCAGCCCTCGACCGCGACAAAGCCTTTGCGAGCATCGACGCCGACGGCGATTTGGTCAGGGAAGGCCTTGCACGCCTCATGCACCAAGTCAGGGTTGCGCAGCGCCGCGGTGCCAAGAATAACCCGACCAACACCGGCGTCGAGCCACATCTCAATCGTCGCCATATCGCGAATACCGCCGCCGAGCTGGGTTTTCAGCGGGCAGCTTTTCAAAATCCCCTCAACCGCCGCACGGTTGACCGGCGCGCCAGCAAACGCCCCGTCGAGGTCGATAATATGCAAATGCGAAAAGCCCTGTTCGGCAAACGCCGCCGCTTGCGCCGCCGGATCATTATTGAACACTGTGGCGCGTTCCATATCGCCTTGTTCGAGGCGCACGCATTGGCCGTTTTTCAAATCAATCGCAGGAAATAAAATCATGGCTTCCACTTCAAAAAATTGTCGATGAGCTGCAGGCCGGTATGTTGGCTTTTTTCCGGATGAAATTGTGTTCCGCAGGCGGTCTCATCGCTAAGCCCAACCACCACTTCGCCACCATATTGGGTGGTCGCCGCAACGCTGGCCGGATCGGCTGGGCGGGCGGCAAAACCGTGGACGAAATAAGCATGCCGGTCTTGCAGGCCAGCAAACACCGGATGCGCGGTCTCAATGCTTAATTGGTTCCAGCCCATATGCGGCACTTTTAAATCAGCCGGCACATCAAGCGCTTCAACCGTGCCGCCAATCCAGCCAAAGCCATCATGGGCACCACGCTCAAGGCCGGTTTCGCACATTAGCTGCATGCCAACGCAAATACCGAGAAACGGCATGGCCTGCTGGCGCACCCGTTCATTCAGGGCGTCTTGCATGCCGTCAATCGCACGCACGCCTTGCGCGCAATCGCCAAACGCGCCCACCCCGGGCAGCACAATATGATCGGCTTTTAGAATATCTTCCGGCTGCGCCGTAACACGCACATCGCGCGGATGATCAAGGGCCGCGCTGACGCGCGCGAAAGCCTTTTCCGCCGACCGCAGATTGCCCGACCCATAATCAATGATTGCAATGCTCACGTGAGGATTTCTCCGAGCTTAACTGCCCAAGACGCCTTTGGTTGATGGAATGGCGTCGGCTTTTCGCGGGTCAATCTCAATCGCCTGACGCAACGCCCGCGCCAAAGCCTTGAAGCAGCTTTCGATAATATGGTGATTATTCTCGCCATAGAGATTTTCCACATGCAGCGTAATGCCCGCACTTTGGGCAAACGCCTGAAACCATTCTTTGAACAATTCCGTGTCCATGTCGCCGAGCTTGGGCTTGGTGAACTCAACCATCCAGCACAAATAAGGCCGCTGCGACACATCCAGCGACACCCGCGTGCAGGTTTCATCCATCGGAATAATCGCGCTGCCATAGCGTGTCAGACCCTTAAAGTCGCCCAGGGCTTCGCGCACCGCTTCACCCAGCACAATGCCGGTATCTTCGGTTGTGTGGTGGAAATCAATGTGCAGGTCGCCCTCTGCTTTCACCTGTAAATCGATGAGAGAGTGACGCGACAATTGCTCAAGCATGTGGTCGAGAAACCCAATGCCTGTCGAAACGTCATATTCGCCCGTACCATCCAGATTAACGCTGACCGAAATCTGCGTTTCCTTGGTTTGACGCGCCCGTGATGCAATTCGCTGGCCCATAATACTCGGTTTCCTTCCTCTAGGGTTTATAGCGTCATCTTCTACCAAAGTTCACGGAATAGTTCAAAGCCTTAGCCACGGATTTTCCGCAACCGCATATAGGTCGCCCCGCCGCCGCCATGGGCCGGTCCGGCTGGGCCAAATTCGACAATTTGTTGGGCCAATGGCGGCTGGGCGCACCATAGCGGCAATTCACGCCGCAACACGCCCTGGCCGGCCACGCCTTTGCCGGTAATCACCAGCACCCATGTCATATTTTGCGCCGCACAATGGGCGATAAAGCCCATGAGGGCGGCTTTGGCTTGCGCCGCCGTCATGCCGTGTAAGTCAAGCCGTGCCTCGATTTCGAGGCGCCCGCGCCCCAATCGGCGGCGAGCTTTATGGTGAATATCCACTTGCGGTGACACGGCGTCGGCATTTCCCGCAATCGGGCGTGTCGGCTGGCCGTGAGGTTTTGGTGGCATGGCTTTTTGTGCTGTTTTGGGCGGCGTTGCCGGTTTGGTCGCCATCGGCATCTTACCGGCCTCTAGAATGCGCTGATGGGCCCGCTGGGCTTTCGGCAGGGGGGCGGTCTGGCGGGTGACCTTCTCCCACAGGGCCACGTCGTTTATACCGAGACCATCCGACCGTTTCATTTCAACGCCTCAACCTTACAGCCACCTCACCCGAGGTGGGACTCATTACACGCCCATCTGGGCCAGTTTAACCCTTTTAACCCTCGGCCTGTGTCGCCACCAAACGCCAATTCGGGCCTTCTGCCGCCAATGGCCGCTCGAAGGTCCATAAATCGCGGCTTGGGGCTGGTTCTGCCTCGTCGCTTTCCTCGCCGGTGTGCAGATATGACACCAGCTCGGCGCGATAGCGCACATCCAATTGCACAATACCATTATTAATCCGCGCATCTTCCAACACAGGCCGGTCAAGGCGGGTGATTTTTGTCGCCAGCGTCTCGCCAGCCGCTTGCCGCGCCGCAATCGCATCGGCAAAGCCGTCATGCACATCGTCGCCCAGAAAATCGCGGACATCCGACAAATCACCAGCGGCAAACGCCATCAGGATCATTTCATAGGCCCGCTGAGCACCGTCGACAAAAGACTCGGCGTCAAATTGCGGGTCAGCCTGACGCAAAAACGCCAATCCACGCCCATCTTTCGGGGCTGGCTCAAACGGCTTGTAATCAGAAAACGGCTCATAATTCTCATCAACCATACGCAGTTTCGGCTTTGCCGCCGGCGATGCTTCGTCACCAAACGGCTCACGCTCAGCTTCGCTTGGCGCCTCGGCAGGGTCGCCCTGTGTCTCGCCGGAGACCTCACGGGGCACCTCTTGCGGCTTTTGTTGGCCATTAAAAGCGTCGCGGTTCAGCCCGTAAGCACCACGGCGCGAGGCTTTGCCCGCGTCTTCGTCATTGCGCGTGCCAAGCACCGCGCGCAGTCGAAGGCCGACTATGACCGCAACAATCAGCAGAATTAAATTTAACGGATCGATGGCGCACCTCACTTGTCTTTGGCTGTCAATGCGAACATAATAGCCAAACCTAATTCATTCAGTATGGCTATATTTAGGCGAGATTGCAAAGTTTGCGAACCCAAACTGCCGATAAAACGTCATAACAAGGAACTTACATGCGCGCGGCCTTCCTGCTTGTCTTTTTGCTCGTCCCAATCATCGAAATTTTTCTATTTGTCGAGGTCGGAAGCCGCATTGGTGGCGGCTGGACATTCTTGCTCACCCTTGCCACCGCTTTTATCGGCCTGACAGCCATGCGCCGTCAGGGGCTGGCGACACTGGCCAGCGCTCAACAGGCGCAAATCGAGGGCCGCCCGCCCGTCACCGAAGTGGCGCACGGTATTCTGATTTTGCTGGCTGGTGCTTTATTGTTCATCCCCGGCTTCTTGACCGACACCATTGGCGGGTTTTTGTTATGGCCATTTGGCCGCAGCTTTTTGCTCGGCACCACACTGGTGCTGGTGGTGCCAGCGTTATTTGCCGGTGTCCGCGCCAACCCACAGGCCCCACCTTTTGAGCAAGCCCCACAACAGCCCGCCCGCGCGCCCGAGCACGATGGCAAAACCATTGAAGGCGACTTCACCATTAATGATGATTAATTGAAGTTTTACTTTCATCGTGGTAATCGAACTGCACCGTTAAAAATATAAAATTGATCAAGGAAAAAGTCATGACGAAATCAGACAAAGCTGCCGACGACAACACCGAGCAAATCGCAGCAGAAGAACAAGGCACTGAAGCCACACCAACCGAGCCAGTGGGCCTTCAAATTCTGGGGCAATATGTCCGCGACTTGTCGTTTGAAAATCCCGGTGCGCCGAATTTCGCGCCGAGTGAAAATCAGAACGTCAACATAAACGCCAATGTCGGCGCCCGTAAGTTTTCTGATACAGATTACGAAGTCAGCTTGAAATTCAAAATCACCGCCACCGCCGATGAAGACAAAACCCAGTTCATTGCCGAGCTGGATTATTGCGGTGTGTTTCGTCTGATGAATATTCCCGAAAGCGATATCCGCCCTGTATTGCTCATCGAAGCACCGCGCCAGCTATTCCCGTTTGCCCGTCGTATTCTGGCCGACGCCACGCGCGATGGCGGCTATCCACCGGTGATGCTCGACCCGATTGATTTCTTGCAGCTATATCGTAAAGGCCAAGAAGAAGCCGCCGCCAATGGCGACGCGGCAGCCGAAGGCGAAAACGCGATTAACTAATCAGCGATAATCAGCAGGGTTTGGCGAAGCCGTCAGGCTTCGTCACCATCCTTCATCCAAATAGCGCTGCGCGGCAAATCATTGAGAAACGCCGCATGACGGGCCCGTTCATCCTCGGTAATTCGGGGCTGTAACGGTCGCTCGCGGCGGCGTTGGGGCTGGCGCGGCGACAGGCCCGCGCTATTGGCGCCGCCATCTTGCGTCGCCTCTTCGGCTTGCGCCTCACCACCATCATCTTGGAAAATCAGCCCCGGCTGGCGCCCACCCGATAACTCAAGATAGACCCCCGCCAGCAACTCGCTATCGAGCAAGGCGCCGTGCAATTCGCGGTTCGAGTTATCGACGCCAAACCGCCGACACAAAGCATCCAGACTAGCTGGCGCGCCGGGGAATTTCTTGCGGGCAATCAGCAATGTATCCACCGCCTGCGTATACGGGATGGCCGGCTTGCCGATTAGCTGCAACTCGGCATTGAGAAACTTCATATCAAACGCCGCATTGTGAATGATCAGCGGGTCATCGCCGATAAATGCGAGAAACGCATCAGCGACCTCGGCAAATCGCGGCTTATCAGCGAGAAACTTGCTCGACAGGCCGTGCACATTCTCCGCCTCGCGCGGCATATCGCGTTCGGGGTTGATATATTCATGAAAGGTTTTCTCGGTGGCCATACGATTGATCAGCTCAATGCAGCCAATCTCAACAATCCGATCACCCGTCGCCGGATCAAGGCCGGTGGTTTCGGTATCCAGAACGATTTCACGCATGGTGTTTCCTCAATTATTTATCGGCATTTTGCATCCGCGCGATGCGCGCCGCCAACGCCTTGGCCTCGCGGCCCTTCAACTGGGTTAGAATATCACGAACCTGCCGGTGCGCGTCTTCTACAGAAATAGAGGTGTCCACAACAAACTCAGCCCGCGCCCGTTTGTCGGCATCTGGCATTTGTTTGGCGAGAATATCGTCGAGCCGCTCCGCCGTCATGCCGGGGCGATCGAGCACACGCTGGCGTTGCAGCTCAGCCGGTGCGCTGACCACAACCACCGTGTCGACAAAGCCATCGCCGCCGGTTTCAAATAATAGCGGGATGTCCAATAAAACCATCTCAGCCTTGGCTTGTTCTTGCTCGGCGAAGAAAGCCATTTGCGATTTCCCGGCTAACGGGTGAACGATTTGCTCAAGCTGTTTGAGTTTGTCGGCGTCTTTCAACACGGCTTGGCCGAGTATGCCGCGATCGACCGCGCCATCGACAATCGCCTCGGGCACCAGCGCGCCAATCGGGGCCACCGCCGCGCCGCCTTTTTCATATAGCGCATGAACCGCCGCATCGGCATCGTAACGCGGCACGCCTTCTGCCTCGAACAAGGCGGCGGTTTGGGTTTTGCCCATGCCGATTGAGCCGGTTAGTCCGATTAAAAACATTAATGCTCTCCTAAGTCTGCCACCAAGCGGTCGCGCAGGGCTTGGTCAACCGGTGGGCGCACGCCAAACCATGTTTCAAAAGACAGGGCAGCTTGGTTGATCAACATGCCGAGGCCATCGACCGCCACCAGCCCAGCGGCGCGCGCTGCTTTCAGCAAGTCGGTTTCGAGCGGCGCATACACAATATCATTAACCACCGCGCCATCGGCCAACCCGTCGAGCGACATCTCCAAAGCTGCGCCGCCTTGCATGCCGAGGCTGGTGGTGTTGACCAACAGGCCGCAGTGCTCGGCCGCGTCTTCGCGCGCCTGCCAATCAATGATGCGACATGTCGCGTCGGAATCAGCAATTAAGTCGACCAATGGCTCGGCCCGCGCGCGGGTGCGGTTGCTCAGCCGAATATCTTTCACACCGGCCTCAGCCAGCGCCGCCAGAATGGCGCGGGTGGCCCCGCCGGCGCCTAAAATCAGCGCTGGTTTATCGCGCCAGTCTTGCGTCGCTTCGTCCAGAGCGGCGACAAAACCTGCGCCATCTGTGTTGCTGCCAATAATTTCGCCATCTTGGAAATGCAGCGTGTTGACGGCGCCGAGTTTTTCGGCCGCCGGGTGCAGCCGGTCAGCCGCGCGATAGGCGTTTTCTTTATGCGGAATGGTGACATTGGCGCCGACAAATCCAGCCCGCGCCATAACCTCCAACACGCCCCTAAAATCGGCATCGGGCGAAACCGGGCAACTATCGTAATGCGCGTTCAAGCCAAGCTGGTCGATCCATCCATTATGGATTAGCGGCGAGCGCGAATGGCTGACCGGCCAGCCGATAATACCGGCGCGTTGGCGATCGGGGGTTTCGCTCAACCGACCATCCCCCCATGCACCCGCAAGGCAGCCAGCAAAGGCAGCAGCGGCAGGCCCAGCGTGGCGAAATAATCGCCATCAATAGCGTCAAACAAATGCGACCCCAGCCCTTCGAGCTGATAGCAGCCAACAGAGGCCAGCACTTTATCGCCAGCCGCCGCCAGATAAGCGTCGAGAAAGTCATCAGAGAAATCGCGCACGCTCAAGGCCACTTGCTGGTCATGGCGCCAAATGGTTTCGCCGTTTTCAACCAGCACCACGCCGCCAATCAGATAATGTGTCTTGCCACGGAAAAACTGCAAATTGTGTCGCGCCTCTTGCATGTCGGCTGGTTTATCAAACAACCGCCCATCGCATTGCAACAGTTGGTCGGCGCCAATCACCAAGCCCTCAGCCGCCACCGCTTTGGCCTTGGCCTCAGCCAGAGCCACCGCCAAGCCGGGCGGGTCGCCGGCATGGGTTTGCTTTAGCGCGTCCTCATCGACACCTGACGGGGCGATCGAAAAGGTTAGGCCAGCACCCTTGAGCACCTCAGCGCGCACAGCGCTTTTTGAAGCCAGAGTCAGAGGTTTAAAAATTTGCATGGGGCACCCAATATTTACGCTTTGTGGTCGTGATAAAGATTCAAGATGGCGCTGGCAACCTCTTCAATAGAGCGCCGCGTCACATCCAGCACCGGCCATTTCTGGCGTGCGAAAAGCCGCCGCGCCTCCGCCGTTTCGGTTTTAATCAATTCAGGGTCGACATATTCGGTTTCCGAGTCCTCGTTCAGACTCATCAGCCGGTTTTTACGGATCTGCACCAAACGCTCTGTGCTGGTGGTCAGGCCAACAATCAGCGGGCGGCGCGCTTCGAGCAATTCCTGTGGCGGGTCAATGCCCGGCACCAGCGGCACGTTGGCCGCCTTCATGCCGCGATTGGCGAGATACATACAGGTCGGGGTTTTCGAGGTGCGGCTGACGCCGGTCAGAATAATATCGGCGTCGTTCAAATCGCCCTGGCTTTGCCCGTCATCGTGCTGGATGGTGTAATTCAGCGCCTCAATGCGGCGGAAATAATCTGTGTCGAGGGCGTGCTGGCGGCCCGGCTTGCCAGCAACCTCAGCATTGAGATAAGCACCCAAAGCGTTCACGAACGGGTCGAGCACTGACATGCAGGGCAGGTTGAGCTGATCGCATTTCGATTGCAGGGTCTGGCGCAACTCCTCATCAAGGATGGAGAACATCACCGGCCCGGGGTTTTCCTCAATCGACTCGAGGGCGCGGGCCAAGGCTTTTTTGCCGCGCACCAGACCATAGGCGTGTTCAACCGCTTGCCGGTCAATAAATTGCGAGCACACAGCTTTAGCGACGGCATTAATCGTCTCACCAGTGCTGTCTGAGATCATGTGTAGATGGAAATAAGTGACGCTCACGAACACCCCAAGCTGATGTGAATAATGTGAATAGTGAGGATAAGTCGCCGTTCCTGACAATCCAAGACATTTTGTTCACATTGCTGTTTTTTCATACCCTGAGTTTCAGGCGATTTATTAAATCACCAGCACCACATCTGAATCATGGGGACAGTTGCGGCTGGGGATAATTTGCTGGCTTATCCACGTTATTAACATAATCCACAGTCGGCTTTGGCGATAAAACCCGCACCAAAACATCAGCAATATCGGGATTAATCGTGCGACCTATTGGCGAAATGTGCATAAAGCTATGTTATCACCGACATTCACAGTCTATGTTGCTGGCGCGCGAGTCTGTGAATTAAGCCCCTTCAACTGGATAATCCACAGAGACAAAGCGACACTACAACAACTACTATTATTTATATTAATATAGTAAATAGACCCCAGTGAAAGTTCCCGATGATAAGCAAGCCATTTCTCCGTCTTCTAGAAAACAGCCAGCCGCCTGAGACGCCACCTATCTGGCTGATGCGTCAGGCGGGGCGTTATCTCCCCGAATATCGTGCAACGCGCGAGACGGCAGGTGGGTTTCTTGATCTTTGTTATAACCCTGCACTCGCAGAAGAAGTCACCCTGCAACCGATTAGGCGCTATGGCTTTGACGCGTCTATTTTGTTTGCTGATATTCTGCTGATCCCGCAAGCCTTGGGTCAAAAACTATGGTTCGAAACCGGAGAAGGCCCGCGGCTGACGCCGATCATGGATGCCTCGACATTGGATGGCTCAGACATTATGGCGACCTTGGCGCCGGTTATTGAAACGGTTGGCCGCTTATCAAAAAGCCTACCGGCTGAAACAACGCTGATCGGCTTTGCTGGTGCGCCATGGACGGTGGCGACCTATATGGTGGCCGGTCGTGGCACGCCTGACCAAGCACCAGCCCGGGAATTGGCAGAGCAACAGCCAGAAGCGTTTCAAGCGATTATCGATGTGTTGGTTGAAGCCACTATTGAGTATCTGCACGCACAGGTCTCTGCCGGTGCCGAAGTGGTTCAGCTGTTTGAAAGCTGGGCAGGGTCGCTAACTGGAGCCGCGTTTGAGCGTTGGTGCATTGAGCCTGTGGCGAAAGTTGTTCAGGGCTTGCGCGGGCGCGGCGTCAGCGTGCCGATTATTGGTTTCCCTCGCGCTGCCGATCACGATATGGCAGATTATGTCGCGCGGACCGCGTGCCAGATTTTAGGTCTCGATACATTTGCCGACCGCAAAAGCTTGGCAGCCAATTTGCCGAAAGAGATTATCCTGCAAGGTAATCTCGATCCTTTGACCTTGGTTGAAGGCGGGGCCAAATTGGATGCCGCGATTGATGAGATTTTGCAAGACTTTGAAGGCCGCCGTTTTGTGTTTAACCTCGGGCATGGCATTGTGCCGCAAACACCGCCCGAACATGTGGCGCAACTGGTAAACCGAATTAGGAAAAACTAATGCGTGAGTTATTGCTCGATTACGACCGTTGGATTTTAGCCTTTCACCTGATTTCTGTGATGTTCTGGATGGCTGGCATGTATTATCTGCCACGGTTGTTTGTCTATCACGCCGAAGCGATTGAAAATGACCAGCCCTATGCCGTGTTTGAGAAAATGGAACATAATCTCATGCGGATCATCATGAACCCGGCGATGATTGTCTCTTGGGTGCTCGGCTTGGCGTTAATCGCTCGTAGCGGGTTTCTGGAAAATCTTGAAATCTGGTTTATTGTGAAATTCTTACTGGTGGTTATGTTGAGCGGTTATCACGGCTTTCTCTCCGCCACGCGCAAGAAGTTTATTGGCGGGCAGGCGCCGCGCTCGTCTAAATTTTACCGGATGATTAACGAAATACCGCCGGTTTTCACGGTAATTATCGTCATTATGGTGATTGTGAAGCCGTTTTAGCAGGTCTCTTGTTAAATCAGCCTCATTTGGCTATAATCACCTTCTTCCTGCCTTCGCTGAATGGCTTACTAGAGCCAGCGCGTATGTCATTACATTACTTTGCTGGCCGTTGATCCCACGGATACACTATGAATCAAATTAAACTCGAGGAACTGAAAGCTAGAACGCCGACTGAATTGCTGGCGTTTGCTGAAGAACACGACATTGAAAATGCATCAGCCATGCTGAAGCAAGATATGCTGTTCGCGATTTTGAAGCGTCTGGCCGAAAACGACACAACGATTATCGGCGAAGGTGTTGTTGAGGTGCTGCAAGACGGCTTCGGTTTCCTGCGCTCGCCAGATGCTAATTACCTGCCAGGGCCGGATGATATCTATGTCAGCCCATCGCAAATCCGCCGCTTCGCGCTGCGATCGGGCGATACGGTTGAAGGTGAAATTCGTAGCCCGAAAGATGGCGAGCGTTATTTTGCACTTCTCAAGGTCAATAAAATAAACTTTGAAGACCCTGAAAAAGCTCGCCAGAAAGTCCATTTCGATAATTTGACGCCGCTCTATCCAGATAGCGCTTTCCGCATGGAAGTGGACACGCCAGATTTGAAAGACCGCTCATCGCGGGTCATCGACATTGTCGCGCCATTTGGTAAAGGCCAGCGCGCCTTGATTGTGGCGCCGCCGCGTACTGGTAAAACCGTGCTGCTGCAAAACATCGCCAAATCCATCGCCGCCAATCACCCTGAATGTTACTTGATTGTGTTGCTGATTGACGAGCGCCCCGAAGAAGTCACCGATATGCAGCGCTCGGTGAAAGGTGAGGTGGTATCCTCAACCTTTGACGAGCCAGCTACCCGCCACGTGCAAGTAGCTGAAATGGTTATCGAAAAAGCCAAGCGCTTGGTCGAACATGGGCGCGATGTGGTGATCCTTCTGGATAGTATCACCCGCTTGGGTCGGGCTTATAATACAGTCGTGCCAAGCTCCGGCAAGGTGCTGACCGGTGGTGTCGATGCGAACGCCTTGCAGCGTCCAAAACGCTTCTTTGGTGCGGCGCGGAATATTGAAGAAGGCGGCTCGCTGACGATTATCTCAACCGCGCTGATTGAAACCGGCTCGCGGATGGATGAAGTGATCTTTGAAGAATTCAAAGGCACTGGTAACTCAGAAGTGGTGCTGGATCGCAAAGTTGCGGATAAGCGCGTGTTCCCGGCCATCGACATTATGAAGTCGGGCACGCGGAAAGAGGAGTTGCTGACCGATAAGGATACGCTGGCGAAAATTTATGTGCTGCGCCGTATCCTCAACCCAATGGGATCGGTCGATGCGATTGAGTTCCTGCTCGATAAGCTGAAAAACACCAAAACCAATGACGAGTTCTTCGACTCGATGAACACCTAAAGCGCGTCGGCAAACACCGCCAGCGTGCGTTGGTGGGCCGCCTCGCTTGCAGCAGCGTCATAATGTGCCCCGCCAATACGAGCGAAAGCATGGTCTTGTTCGGCATAATCAAAAACCGTCACTTGTGGGTGCGCGTCAAGGCCGGCATGAATGGCGGCTTGCGCCTCGGCCGGGACAAATTCATCAAGACCGGCGACATGCAGCACCAGCGGGGCTGAAATGTTTTCCGCCTCACCGATGAGGTCTTGAATGCCGACGCCGTAATAGCCGACATTGGCATCGGCATTGGTGCGTGTGGCGGCAAGATAGGCCATGCGACCCCCGAGGCAGAAGCCGACCGTGCCGACCTTGCCATTGCACTGGCTATCGGCCCGCAATGTATCAATCGCCGCTTGAATATCTTGCACGCCCAAATCGCCGTCAAAAGCGTTCATCAGGGCAAAGGCCTTTTGCCATTCTTCTTCGGTCTGGTCGGTCAGCGAGACATTCGGCTCAACCCGCCAGAACAGATCCGGCGCCAGGGCCAGATAGCCTTGCTCGGCATACCAATCGGCAATGCCGCGAATGTCGGCGTTGACGCCAAAGATTTCTTGAATGACCACAACCGCGCCGACGCTGTCACCTTGGGGCCGCGCCAGATAGGCGTCATAGTCACCGCTCTGTGTGTTTACCTTGATTGTTTGTGAGCTGATTGCGGTCATGTTTCTCTCCCTGTTTCATTGGTCTTTAATTTGTTTTGGTTATTAAGTGTTATGCGCCGATAGCTCGGCGTTTAATGAATTTTGTCTCTCCCGCACCAAATCGTCAAGCATGGCGACCAACGCATCTGGCGTGGTCACCGGATTAAGGCATATTTGCCCGGGGCAGACATAGGCCGTCGTTTGCCCGCCGATAGGCTGTTTGCCGAAGGCCGGGTGGTCGCTGGCGAGGCTGGCATCAGAGCCGACCAACAAAACCGACTTGCCGATAATCGGATGGCTGGCAGCGGCGCGGCGCAGGGCATTTGCCGCATCGCCTTCAGCATCAGCCGGGTGCGGGCTGGCGATAATAATCGACAGCGGATAATCGCTGTCGCTTTTGGCCTGCAGCAGGCTGGTCATCGACGGGTATTGATTGGCCAAAAGCCCCGACAAAGAGGCGAACAAAGCCTGCCCGCGTTGTTGATAGGCGGGCTTGCCGGTGAGCCGCGTGAGCTGCGATAGGGCGCTCAAAATCGCTGCATTGGCACTTGGCGCGGCATTGTCTTGGGCTGGTCGGTTGCGCACCAGCACACCTTCTGTGTCGGCGCGGTTGGCAAAATAGCCGCCGCGTTGGGCGTCTTTATAACCGGCCTCGACCAGTGCCATCCATGCCTCGGCGGCGACGATATAATCCGCCGCGCCGGTCAGCTCGGCCAGTTGGCAGGCGGCGAGGCTGGCGAAAGCCAAATCGCTGGCCAGGGTTAAATCGAGCTGTTGGCCGTCTCGCGCGCTGTGCGCCAGCCCGCCCTCCGGTGTGGCCAGCGTGTCGCGCATGGCGTCGAAGGCCGTGACGGCCAGCGTGCGCCAGTCGTCGCGGTCAAACAACGCCGCCGCCTCAGCAATGGCGGCGATGGCCATGCCGTTCCAGTCGGCCAGAGTTTTGTCGTCGCGGCCCGGTTTTGTGCGCTGATTGCGATGCGCCAAAAGCATCGCGCGGGCTTGGGCCAGCGCCGCTTCGTCGCGTTGTTCTGCGTTGTCCTCAGGCTTTGCGTGCAGGCGGTTGGGGATATTGCGGCCCTCGAAATTGCCGGCCTCAGTGATGCCATAAGCGTCGATAAACCGCGTCGCCAGACCATCTTCACCGCCGAGAACATGCTTGATCTCGTCCGGTGTCCAGACGTAAAACAAGCCCTCCTCGCCTTCTGTGTCGGCGTCGAGGCTGGCCGCCAAGGCGCCGTTTTCGAGGCGCATCTCGGCGTCGACCCAGCCAATTGTGTCGGCGATGCGGGCGGCCAGAAGCGGCGATGGCCGCTCACGATAAAGCTGGCACATGAGCTGGAGCAGCAGCGCATTGTCATACAGCATTTTTTCGAAATGCGGCACCAGCCATTCGGCGTCGACACTATAGCGGGCAAAGCCGCCGCCAATATGGTCGTAAAGGCCACCGGCGCACATCCGCTCGACGCTGAAATGCACCGCCTCGCTAATCGCGCTATCGCCGAGTAATTGCGCTTGCTTGGCGAGAAAACCATAGAGGAAAGGCTGGGGAAATTTCGGCGCGCCGGATAAGCCGCCAAGCTCATTATCAATATGCGCGCTTAGGCTACGCGCCGCGCGTGTCGGCAGGTCGGCGGGCATGTCGCCACGGGCATCGGCTTTGGCGCGAACGGATAAGCCATCGGCTAAAGTCTGGGCGTTTTTGCCAATCCGCTCCGGCTCCTCAGTATAAAGCCGCGATAGCTCTTGCAATATTTGCATAAACCCCGGGCGGCCATATTGCGGGTTTTTGGGAAAATACGTGCCGCCCCAAAATGGCCGCGCATCGGCGTCGAGAAACATCGTCAATGGCCAGCCGCCCTGCTCGCCCATCATCGACAGAGCCGTCATGTAAATATCGTCGAGGTCGGGGCGTTCTTCGCGGTCCAACTTAATGCAGACATAATGCGCGTTCATCAGCGCCGCCACGTCGTCGTCTTCAAAGCTTTCATGCGCCATCACATGGCACCAATGGCACGCCGCATAGCCAACCGACAAAAGCACCGGCACATTGCGCCGCCGCGCTTCTTCAAAAACCGCCGCCTCCCATGGTTGCCAATGGACGGGGTTGTCTTTGTGTTGTTGCAAATAAGGTGAGGTGGCTTGCGCCAGACGGTTTTGGTTGAACTGCTGAGTCATATGCGGCACTTTACTCAACCTTTAGAGAAATGACCATTGGCAATAGTGCCAGCCGCAAACAATATGGAGCGCGCGTGAGCTCACAGACACCAGACGAGAAACCGCAAACCGTGTTTGCGCTATCAACCGCCCCGGGGCGAGCGGCGCTGGCGGTTATTCGCTTGACCGGCCCCGACGCGGCCACGGCCTTGAGCGGCCTTGGGGTGAAAAACATGCCGCGCACGCGTCAGGCGGCGCTGCGCAAATTGCACGATCCGCAAACCGGCGCCCTGCTCGACGAGGCTTTGGTGTTGGCATTTGCCGCGCCCAATAGTTTCACCGGCGAGGATATGGTCGAGCTGCATATTCATGGCGGTTTGGCGTGCACCGAGTCAGTGCTGGCGGCGTTGGCTGATTTGCCTTATCTGGCACCAGCCGAGGCCGGCGACTTCACCCGCCGCGCGGTGATGAATGGGCGGATGGATTTAACCGGCGCCGAGGCGATTGCCGATTTGATCGATGCCGAGGGCCGCGCCCAACAGCAACAAGCCTTGCACCAAATGCAGGGCGGGCTGCGCGACCTCATGACCGGCTGGCGCGATGGGCTGAAAACCATCTTGGCGCATTTGGAAGCTGATCTTGAGTTCGCCGATGAAGACCTGCCCGGCGGCTTGGGCAAAACCGCCTTGGCCGAGGTGCCGGCCCTGTGCGCGGCAATGCAGGCGCATTTGGCCGATACGCGCGGTGTGCAATTGCGCGACGGTGTGCGGGTCGCGCTGCTGGGCCCACCAAATGCCGGAAAGTCTAGTATTATCAATGCGTTAGCGGGAAAAGACGCGGCCATTGTTTCGGCCCGTGCGGGCACCACGCGCGATGTCATTGAGGTCGCTATGGTGATGGCCGGTGTGCCGGTGACTTTGGTCGATACGGCGGGCCTGCGCGAGGCCGGAGACGATATTGAGCGCGAAGGCGTGCGCCGCGCCTTGGTGCAGGCCGATGAAGCCGATTTGCGGCTTTGGGTGTACGCGCCGGATGTTGAAACGAGCGGTGCGCAAACCCGTGGGCCAAACGATTTGACGATTTACAATAAGCTCGACATAAAAGCGGCGCCTGAGGATGCAGATTTCGCCGTCTCGACCAAAACCGGCGCCGGTATTGATGGCTTTATGGCGGCGCTGGAAGCTCGCATTGGCGACTTATATGGTAGTCGTGAAGCCCCCGTCTTGACCCGTCGCCGCCACGCCGAAGCATTATCAGAGGCGGTGGTTGCGTTGCAACGAGCCGAAACGATTGCCGATACCGGGCTTGAGATGGCGGCCGAGGATTTGCGCCTGGCCAGTCGCGCCTTGGGGCGGATCACCGGCGCCGTCGATGTCGAGGCTCTGTTGGATATTGTCTTCGCCGATTTTTGTATCGGCAAATAAACGGCATAAATTGTTTCACGTGAAACACTCGCCGCGAAAACCGCGACTTGAGTTTTCGCCGTCAGAAAGGTAAAACCGCCGCATGGAACAACACGACAATCAGTGGGATGTCATCGTTATTGGTGGCGGACACGCCGGATGCGAGGGAGCCGCCGCGGCGGCGCGCTATGGCGCGCGCACGGTGCTATTGACCCACAAGCTCGAAACCATAGGCGAAATGTCGTGCAACCCGGCCATTGGCGGCGTCGGCAAAGGCCATTTGGTGCGTGAAATTGATGCCCTTGACGGCCTGATGGGCCGCGTGTCGGATCAGGCGGGCATTCAGTTCCGCCTGCTCAACCGGCGCAAAGGCCCGGCCGTGCATGGCCCGCGCACGCAGGCCGACCGCAAGCTGTATCGCTTGGCCATGCAGAAAGCGATTGCCGAAACCGAGAACCTATCGGTGATTGCCGGTGCGGTGGATGATATTATCGTTGAAAATGGCCGCGCCGTCGGCGTGGTCACGGCAACCGGCGAAACTCACCGGGCGGGCGCCATTGTGCTGACCACCGGCACGTTTCTGGATGGGATTATTCACATCGGCACACAACGCATCGCGGCCGGCCGCCACGGCGAAGCGCCAGCGATTAATCTGTCAAAACGCCTATATGCCCTAGCCGAGGAAACCGGCGCCCTGTCTATGGGACGTTTGAAAACCGGCACACCGGCCCGGCTTGATGGCCGCACCATCGACAAAGCCCAGCTAGAGGCGCAACCGGCAGACGCCGAACCAGTGCCGTTTTCCTTCCTGACCGATAAGGTCGAAACCCCGCAAACCGTTTGTCACATTACCGGAACGACGCAAGCGACATTTGATATTATCGAAAAAAACATTCTGCTGTCGCCGGTTTATTCGGGCCAGATTAACGGCGTCGGGCCACGCTATTGCCCGTCTATTGAAGACAAGGTCTCGCGTTTTCCCGACCGCAAACAGCACCAGATTTTCCTCGAGCCGGAAGGCCTTGATGACCCGACCGTCTATCCAAACGGTATTTCGACGTCGCTGCCGGCCGATGTGCAAGATGCCTTTATCCGCACCATTCCGGGGCTGGAAAAGGTTGAGATTATGCGCCCGGGATATGCCATTGAGTATGATTATGTAGACCCGCGCGCCCTGCTCCCGAGCCTTGAAACAAAGGCCCTGCCGGGGCTGTTTTTGGCCGGCCAGATTAACGGCACCACAGGTTATGAAGAAGCCGCTGGACAAGGCGTGGTGGCGGGCTTGAATGCGGCGCGCCAAGCCGGGGGCGCCGAGCCGGTGTATTTCGACCGCGCCGAGGCCTATCTCGGGGTGATGATTGATGATCTGGTGACCAAGGGCGTGTCGGAGCCGTATCGGATGTTTACCGCGCGGGCCGAGTATCGCCTGTCTTTGCGGGCCGATAATGCCGACCAACGCTTGACCGCCAAAGGTGTGGTGGCGGGTGTCGTTGGCAGCACGCGGCAAGCCCATTTTGAGGATAAAATGCAAGCGCTCGATCATGCGCGGGCGCTGGCCACCAGCAAACAAATGACGCCGAATGAGGCGGCCAGCCACGGTTTGCAGCTGCGCGCCGATGGTGTGCGGCGCAATATGTTGGATCTTCTGGCTTATCCGAGCATTAGCTGGGAAAAGCTGACCGAAATTTGGCCAGAGATGAACGAGATGGCCGCGCCTATTCGTAAGCAGATTGAAACCGATGCGCTTTATGCCGGGTATCTCGATCGCCAATCGGCCGATATTGACGCCTTCCGCCGCGATGAGGCGCTGCGCTTGCCGGCCGATATGGACTATCTAGCACTTGAGGGCATGGCCACTGAAGTGCGGCAAAAACTAGCGGCGGCGCGGCCTGTCACGCTTGGCCAAGCGGCGCGGCTTGACGGCATGACACCGGCCGCCTTAACCCTGCTATTGCATCACGCCCGCAAAGCCAGCCCTGCTGTCGCCGAGTAAGCACCGCCATGACACCTGAGAGCTTTGCCGAGAAATTCAACGTTTCACGTGAAACACTCGGCCAAATGATGATTTTTCAAGCCCTGCTCGGCAAATGGCAGCAGCGGATAAACCTCGTCGGCCCGGCGACGCTGGATGATTTCTGGTCGCGCCACGCGGCGGATTCGGCGCAAATTGTCGCCCTCGCCCCGAAAAATGCGACGACATGGCTGGATCTCGGCAGTGGCGGCGGGTTTCCCGGGCTGGTGCTGGCGATGATGCTGGCCCCGCGCGGCGGCATGGTGCATTTGGTTGAGAGCGACGAACGCAAAGTGGCGTTTTTGCGCACTGTCATCCGCGAAACCGGTGCACCGGCACAGGTGCATTTGAGCCGAATTGAGGCCTTGGCGGCGGCGCAACCCGATTTTATCGGCGATATTCAGGTGATTACCGCCCGCGCATTGGCCGCCTTGCCGAAATTATTGCCATGGATTGAGCCATTTACCAATTCATCCACAATCGCACTGCTTCATAAGGGCCTTGCGTGGGAAGAAGAATTGACGCAAGCGCAACAATCGTGGACACTATCTGTGGATGTCGTGGAAAGCGTGACAGAACCAGCCGCGCGCATCTTGAAAATAACGCAGCTAATGCGGCGCGCGTAAGTCCACAAGCAGCCGCTTTTTATAGGTTTAGGGACGTTTATGACCGATACCGATGTAGCGATAGCAAGCCCGCCACGGGTTATTTGTCTGGCCAACCAAAAAGGCGGCGTGGGGAAAACCACAACGGCGATTAATCTCGGCACGGGTTTGGCGGCGATTGGCGAGCCGGTTTTGCTGATTGATCTCGACCCGCAAGGCAATGCCAGCACCGGTCTCGGCATTGATCGCGACGATCGCGTCAAATCCAGTTTCGAGCTTCTTTTGGGCGAAATTCCACTCGACCAAGCGGTGGTGCCGACGGCGGTGCCCGGTTTTGACATTCTGCCCGCCAGTATGGACCTTCTGGGGATCGAGGTTGAGCTGTCTGATAACCCCCGCAGGCTTTACCGCCTATCTGACGAAATAGCCGCATTTCTGGGGGAAACGTCCGAATCTGGTAAGCATTACAACTACATCCTGATCGATTGCCCACCGAGCCTAAATATGCTCACTTTGAATGCCATGGTGGCGGCGCAATCGGTGTTGGTGCCGTTGCAATGCGAATTTTTCGCCCTTGAAGGCCTGACACAGTTGCTCAGCACCATCGAACAAGTGCGCGACGATTTGAATACGACGCTGGATGTGCAGGGCATTGTGCTGACCATGTATGATTTGCGCAATAATTTGTCCGGTCAGGTCGAGGCCGATGTGCGAGAGCATTTGGGTGACACGGTTTATAAAACCGTTATCCCTCGCAATGTAAGGGTTTCTGAGGCGCCGTCTTTTGGCAAGCCGGCCCTGCTTTATGATCTCAAATGCACTGGCAGTGTGGCCTATATGAAATTGGCCTCGGAGCTTATTCAGCGCGAGCGCGCGCGGGCCACGGCACAAGCAAGTTAGGAAGTTAAAATGGCAGAGAGAAAAAGAGGATTAGGGCGCGGCCTATCGGCGTTGATTGGCGATGGCGCCAAAAAAGCACTGACCGAACCGGCCCCCGTCAATGCACCGGCAAGCCCACCGGCCGGCCAATCAGCGCCAGCTCAAGCAAGCCAACCAGCCTCTGCCGGCGGCGCCGGGTTTCAGCAATTGGGGGTCGATCAATTAGTGCCCGGCAAATTTCAGCCACGGCAAAATTTTGACGATGATGAGTTGCAAGCCCTGGCTGCCTCGCTGCAAAAAAGCGGCGTGCTGCAACCGCTCTTGGTGCGGCCTCTGCCGAAAGCCGATGGCGCGACGCCGAGCTATGAGATCATTGCCGGTGAGCGCCGCTGGCGGGCGGCGCAATTGGCCAAGCTGCACAGCGTCCCGGCGATTGTCCGGGCGCTCGACGATAGCGAGAGTTTGGAAGTCGGGATTATCGAGAACGTTCAGCGCGCTGATCTGAATCCGATTGAAGAAGCTGAGGGATATCAACGACTTATGAGCGAGTTCGCCTATACGCAGGCAGAGCTGGCCAAGACCATTGGCAAAAGCCGCAGCCATATTGCCAACATGTTGCGGCTCACAGGCGCGACGGATTTTGTTCGCCAAGCCTTGGTCAAGGGCACATTGAGTGCCGGTCACGCGCGCGCCCTTTTGGGCCATGACCAGGCTGACGGGCTGGCCAAGAAAGTCATCGCGCAAGGTCTCAGCGTGCGCGCCACCGAAGCGCTTGCCGCCAATAAGACGGGCAAGAAATCAGCCGCCGCGAGAGCCAAAGTCAAAACCGAGAAGGACGCCGACACACGCGCCCTCGAGAAAACCCTGACCGATAGTTTGGGATTCACTGTGGCGATTCATGATCGTGGTGACGACACGGGCGGGCAGGTGACGATTGATTATAAATCTCTGAGCCAGCTTGATGCGGTTATCGCGCGGCTGATGGGTCGCCACAATTAGCGTTGTGCGGCGCGCGAAATGCGCAATAAGGTCTGCCCCGCTTTGGCGTGTGCCAGTGATTTAGACGCCCCCCGACATGATGCCTCGGCCTCTTGAATAAGTGACAGCGCGCGGGCTGCTTTGCGCCGCGACCACAGCCGCAACTGATTTTCAACCAGCGGCTTGCGGCGGAAATGCAAAGGCGGGCGGAACGATGACAGGGCGGCATTTTGCGGTGTGCCATTTTCCATCAGGCCGAGCACCAAATGCAGGGTCTGGAAATGCGTGCGTATGGCGGGCAGGGTCGCATCCGCCGGTGTGCCGCCAGCCAGCAACACATCCATCACACTATCGGCCTTGCTGACACGCCCCAGCGCGACGCTGTCAATCAGCTGATCAAACGAGGCTTGCGCCGAATTGCCGAGCACGGCGTCGACGTCATCCAGCGAGATCATACCGGTCGGCGCGTCCTTGGCCAGCGGGCCTTTGAACAAAACGATTTTTTCGAGGTCGCGCTGCATCAGGCCGCGATCCGTGGTCAGGCGGGCCGCTAAGACATCCAACGCGGCCGCTTCAATGCGATAATTTTCGCCTTCGAGAAACTGCCGCGCCAGACGCGCCACATCGCCCGATTCCAGCAAATAGCATGGCAGCGCCATGGCTTTATCGCTTTTCTCGGCCAGTTTGCGCAGGGCGGCGGTGGGCCGCAAATTACCGGCCTCGATAATCACCATGGATTGCGTCACCTCTCCGGCCTCGGCACCGCTGAGATAGAGTTTCGCGGCGTCGGGCGTTTTGCCGCCACCGCCGCGCACATGGACCAATTTATTGTCGCCAAACATCGGGATGGCGGCGGCCTCATCGGCCAGCAAACCGGCTTGGCCGGTAAACGCGCTGTCATCAAATTGGGCATATTGCAAAGGGTCGGGGTCTTGACCGAGATAGCCGGCGCGCAAACTGCGGGCGGTTTCCATCACCCCGCCTTCATCCGGCCCATAGATCAGCACAAGCGCTGGGGCAGCACTGGCCTTAAAGCTGTCGACCCAAGCGGCAACCTTGTGGGCGGCAAGCTTCATTTTGCGGTGTCCGTTGGTGCCATGTCTTCAGCAATACGCGGCACCGCTTGGCGGATTTGATTGGCGAAACGGCGCATGGCGAGATTGCGGATGCGCTCGCGGGTGGCGATATTGACCGCTTCATTATCGTTTTTGGCGAAGCTGTCATAATATTTGAAATCGCGCATCGCCACGACTTTGCCGTTTTGGTCGGCAAACTCAACCACCGCAATATGCTCGACGAGATAATTCTCGGGCTTGCCGGTCGGGTCAAAGATTTGCCCTTCTTGGCGTTCTTGCAAAGTGATGGAGAAGCGCAGCAAGCCATCTGCCGCAGGTTTCAGGCTGGTTTGCAGCGAGCGTGAGAGCTGGCGCCCTTGCAGGCTGGCCGGTGCTTCAATGTTAGATACTAAACCGTCAACGCCCGAGGTCTCGCCATCTTGTTGGTAGACCGGTGTGAAACCGCAGGCACCCAACGCCACGACAAGGCCGGCCACCGCGATGCGCTTGGCAAAACGTGGCGCGACATTAGATAACCAAGTTAACGATACGGCCCGGAACAATGATGCATTTTTTAACTGTCTGTCCGTCAAGAAACTTCTCCACCTGTGGCTCGGCCATAACGACCTTTTCAATCATACCCTTATCGGCGTCGCGTGGCACGGAAATTTCTGCCCGTCTTTTACCATTAATTTGAACCGGGAGAGTGATCTCGTCTTCGACCAGCGCGTCGCTATCGGCTTGCGGCCAAGCCGCTTGCGCCACCAGACCCTCGCCGCCGAGCAAGGCCCAGCAACTTTCGGCCAGATGCGGCATCATCGGTGAGAACAAATGCACCAAATGCAGCAAGGATTGTTTCAGCACGGCGCGGGCTTCGTCATCAGCAGGCTTGAAACCGCCAATGTGATTGGTCAGCTCATAAATCCGCGCGACGCCGCGATTAAACGCCAAGCCTTCAAGGTCTTGCGTGACATCCTGAATGGCTTTGTGGGTGACGCGATAAAGCGCCATCGCGTCGTCTCCTGCTGGGCGGTCTGCGCTGGCTGGCAAATCGAGCTGGCTGCCGGTTTCGGAAATAATCCGCCACAGGCGTTGGACAAATCGCCATGCGCCTTCAATGCCGTCTTGCGTCCATTGCACGTCGCGCTCTGGCGGCGAGTCCGACAACATGAACCAGCGCGCCGTGTCGGCGCCATATTGGGCGATGATGTCATCAGGGTCGACGACGTTCTTTTTCGACTTCGACATTTTCTCGACGCCGCCAATCGAAATCGTCTGGCTTGGGTCGTTGGCCAAAACGGCGCCGTCTTCGGTGCGGGTAATGTCTTCGGGGGCGACCCATTTGCCGTCTTTGTCGCTATAGGTTTCGTGGCACACCATGCCTTGGGTAAACAGACCGTCAAATGGCTCTTTGACGGAAAGGTGTCCGGTCTTCTCCATGGCGCGGGCATAAAACCGCGCATAAAGAAGGTGCAAAATAGCGTGCTCAATGCCGCCAATATATTGGTCGACCGGCAGCCAGTAATCAGCCGCCGCGAGGTCGGTTGGCGCATTATCAGCCAGCTCGGTGAAGCGAGCGTAATACCAGCTACTGTCAATGAAGGTGTCGAATGTGTCAGTCTCGCGTACCGCCTCGCCGCCGCAAGATGGGCAGCTTGTGTGCTTCCAGCTCGGGTGATGGTCGAGCGGATTGCCCGGCTTGTCGAAGCTAATATCTTCCGGCAGTTCTACCGGCAAGGCCTCGCGCGCCACCGGCACGGTGCCGCAATCAGGGCAATGGACAATCGGTATCGGGCAGCCCCAATAGCGCTGGCGGGAAATCCCCCAATCGCGCAGGCGATAATTAATCCGCTTCTCGCCGCGCCCGTCGGCGGCAAAATCAGCGATTAATTTTTCTTGCGCCGCTTCTGGCGTCAGCCCATCGAGACCCGGCGAGTTAAACAACACGCCCTCGCCTGTATAGGCTTCCTTATCGACGGTGAAATCGTCACCGGCGTCTTTCGGGCGCACCACGGCGCGCACTGGCAAATCATATTTGCGGGCGAAGTCGAGGTCGCGTTGGTCATGCGCCGGACAGGCAAAAATCGCCCCCGTGCCGTAGCCCATCAAAACAAAATTGGCGACATAAACCGGCAGCAGCCAATCATCATCAAGCGGATGGCGGACTTTTAGGCCAGTGTCGAAACCAAGCTTTTCGCCCGCTTCAATGTCGCTCTCGCTGGTGCCGCGACGGGCGCACTCGGCGCGGAACTCTTGCAGCGCTTGATTGTCCTCAGCCAGTTGAATGGCCAGCGGGTGGTCGGGCGAAATGGCGCAAAAGCTGGCGCCGTAAAATGTATCGGGGCGGGTGGTGTAAACCTCCAGCGCATCAATCGCGCCAACCGCTTGTTGCAGCTCAAAGCGGCATTGCAGCCCTTGCGAGCGGCCAATCCAGTTGGTTTGCATGAGCCGCACTTTTTCCGGCCAGCGTTCCAGATCCGGCAAGGCGTCGAGCAGTTCTTCGGCATGGTCAGAAATTTTCAAAAACCATTGCGTCAGTTGGCGTTGTTCCACCGGCGCGCCGGAGCGCCAGCCCTTGCCGTCAATCACTTGCTCATTGGCCAGCACGGTTTGGTCAACCGGATCCCAGTTGACGATGCTCTCGCGCCGATCGACCAGACCGGCATCGAGGAAGTCCAAAAACATCGCTTGTTCGTGGACATAATAAGACGGGTCACAAGTGGCCAGCTCACGCGACCAATCAATCGACAGGCCGAGGCGCTTGAGCTGCCCGCGCATGGCGTCAATGTTTTCATGCGTCCAGCGAGCCGGGTGGGTTTTCTTTTCAATGGCGGCGTTTTCGGCCGGCATGCCAAAGGCGTCCCAGCCCATCGGGTGCAGCACATTAAAGCCTTGCGATTTTTTAAACCGCGCCACGACATCGCCCATTGAGTAATTGCGCACATGGCCCATATGCACCCGACCCGATGGATAGGGGAACATTTCCAAGACGTAATATTTTGGCTTGCCGCAATCGGCATCAAGGGCTGTGAAGCAGTGCGCGTCTTCCCATCGCGCCTGCCAGCCTGGTTCTGTTTCGGACGGGTTATAACGCGACATGAGACGGTCCTATATGAGGCGGTGTTTACTCAGCCGGTTGGATGCGCGCCATTTTGAAATCGCGGGCACGGCCAAGCATGATGTTTTCAAGTTGGCGGCCGGTCTGGCGATTGCCTGCGACACTGGCCCAACGATCATTAATGCGTTTTTCGCGGAACAAAGAAACGCTCAGCGCATCGGCACGCAATTCAAGGCCGAGAATAACCACATTGATTTTAACCCGCTCGCCCGGTGTGTTCGGGTCATTATACCAGTCGGTTGCAATCACCCCGCCAATCGGGTCGGCGGTAGCAATCGGCATGAAAGACAATGTATCAAGGGCGGCGCGCCACAAATCGGCATTCACCGCAAGCCCGGTTGGCGTGCTCGGGCTGCTCGGGGAATCTGGCGCGGCGGTTTCGCTGGCCGCATCATTGCCGCCAAAACCAAATGAGAAATTATCGAATAAAGAGCCAGACTCCTCAGTCGCGCCATTGCCTTTGTCAGGATAGCTGCCTTCAATATCGGGGCTGCCGCAAGCTGCAAGAACCGAGACCAAAGCAATGCTCAAGCTAATGTGAAAAGGTGCTGTGCGCCGCTGCGATGGGCCTGATTCAGGGCCGGTCTTGGGAAACAAAAAACTCATTTTATCTGTCCATTGAAGGTTCTGGCGAAGCCAATCTTTGATGGCTATCACTATTATGGTGGCGGGGCTTAAAAGTAAAGCCCTGCGGGTGACAATTCACCAGCTTAAAGGCCATTGGCGGGGCGAAAATAGGAGATGGCGGCAAAGCCGGAAAGCGTATCATGGGCCTCTTTGAGGCGTCGCCAGCGCGCATCGTCGATGCCGCCCAGCGCAAACACCTGCAAACCCATTTGTTGGCCAGCCCGCGCCAAGCCGCTAAACCGCACCGCCCCCCAAGCTGGTGCGTCGGGGTGGCTGACGGTTTCAAAGGCCGGCGATAAGAGGACGGTGCCAAAGCCCATTTGTGCGGCCTGCACCATCTGGCGCAGATTATGCACGGCGGCGGTTGAAAAACCGCTGGCTAAAAATTGTGGCCGCCGGGTGATTAAATAAGACGGGCAATGAAACCCGGCACCGAGGCGTTGGGCCAGCCGCGCATCGCCCGCGACCAAAAAGGCGACGCCGCGCTGGCGACAATGGGCGGCCATCTGCTGGGCCAGCGTGTCGCGCGATGGCGCGTCATAGTCGCGCAAAATCACCGCCGCGGTTTCCGGCAAGCCGTCAATGGCACCGCGCCAATCGGCGATGCGCACCAGATCGCTCATCATAATCCGCCCGGGGGCTAACGGTGTGTGGCGTCGGCCAGCCATTATTCATCCTTGTCGCTTGAATATGTTATGTTCTGCAGATAACTTGGCCGTTTCGCGTAACTCGCGCAAGTGGATAGCTCATAAAGGTGTTGAAGTGGGACAGCAGGTAAAACCGCATGACGAGGCGCAAAGCCCGAGCCAGCGCATGGAAGATCTGCGTGCGCGCCTTGAGGCGGCGGCCCAACGCGCCGGACGCGATGCGGCTGAGGTGACCACTTTGGCGATTTCAAAAACCAAACCGGTTGAGGCCATCACCCCGTTTCTCGATTTGGGGCATCGGTGTTTTGGTGAAAACCGCGTGCAGGAGGCCAACGAGAAATGGCCATCTCTGCGGGACCAATATGACGCCATTGAGCTGCATCTGGTCGGCCCGTTGCAAAGCAATAAAGTCGAGCAAGCGGTGGCGCTGTTTGATGTCATCCAAACTCTCGACCGCCCCAAACTGGCGGCGGCTCTGGCCAAGGTGGGCGACAAGCACGGCAGCCTGCCAGCGCTTTATATTCAGGTGAATACCGGCGAGGAGCCGCAAAAGGCCGGCATTGCGCCAACCGAACTGGCCACCTTTGCAGCCCAATGCCGAAACGATTATAGCCTGCAGATTGACGGCCTTATGTGTATTCCCCCGGCTGATCAAGCGGCGGGGCCGCATTTTGCGCTGCTCAACAAGTTGGCCGGTGAGATTGGCGTCGAAAAGCTCAGCATGGGGATGAGTGGCGATTTTGAAACCGGCATCGCCCAAGGCGCGACGCATATTCGCCTCGGAACGACGCTTTTCGGCCCGCGCAATTAGCGCAATTAGCGCGTTTTTCGTGTATTTTACCCTTTTTTAGCGATTTTTTGCGATAATCAGCCGCGTTTGTTCTGTCGCATGGGCAATAATATGCCGCATCATATCTTTATCGACAGCGACACAGCCCAGGGTCGGCTGAAAGCCGTTTTTTTCAAGATGTAGGAAAATCGCACTGCCACGCCCTGGCTCAACGGGGTCATCATTATAGCCAAGTTCGATAAAAACGTCGTAAAGCCCGTCTTCACGCCATAATTTTTCGTGCGAGTAGCTTTGCGGCAGCTCGATATAGCGATTATAGTGGGGATCTGAGATATCGTCAGACCAGCCGCAATTCTGGGAAATTTCGCTAAGCGGCAGGGGTGTTTGCGGCCTCTCCCAGCGATCGGGCCGGAACCACAGGCGGCGCAGCGCAAAATCGCCCAAAGGGGTGGCGCCATCGCCTTCTGATTTGTTTTCTGTCGCCGATGTGCCGAGCGCGCAGTCGGCTTCTCGATCTAAAAAGAAAATCCGGCCGCGATGCTCGGCGACGACCTCAACGCGAATATGATCTTGTTTCATTTTGCCAAAGTGATGAATTTCTCTTGATAAGGCAAGTGGCAAGCAATATTTGTCTTGTGTGTCAAAGTTTGGCTAGATTCGCCCCTTGAGGTTAAACGGTACTTGTTTATCGTCGGAGTGTACCCTCGTTGAGAGCCTACTTTGGGAGTAGAGGTCAGAATAAATGGTTACAAAAATACTTTTGGTAGACGACGATGTCGATTTGGCCGACGCGCTATTGGAGCAAATCGCTCTGCATGACGAATTTGAAATAACATTGTCGGTCAGCGCCACCGAAGCCTATGAGGCGCTCAAGGCACAAGATTTTGGTTTAATTTTGTTGGATATCGGCTTGCCCGATCAAGACGGTCGCGGGACCTGTAAGAAAATGCGCGACCTTAATGTCACCGTGCCGATTATTATGCTGACCGGCGCCGCCTCGGAAGCCGACCTTATTCTCGGGCCGAATGCCGGTGCCAATGATTACATCGCCAAGCCGTTTCGCTTTGGCGAATTGCTCGCCCGCATGCGCGCGCATTTGCGCCAGCACGAAAAAAGCGAGACGGCGGCGCTGAACATCGGTCCGTATATTTTCCAACCGGCGGTTAAATTATTGACCCGCGAAGATGACGGCGCCCGCATTCGGCTGACCGAGAAAGAAACCAATATTCTCAAGTTTCTGTTCCGCCGGTCATCGCAAGCCGTGTCGCGCGAAGTGCTGTTGCATGAGGTCTGGGGATATAATGCCGGCGTCACCACGCACACGTTGGAAACGCATATCTACCGGCTGCGGCAAAAAATTGAGAGTAACCCATCAGAAGCGCAAATTCTGCTCACCGATGAGGGTGGCTATCGCTTGGTGAAATAGGCTGGCTATCGGGTAAAGGCGGCTTCGGCATCGTCACGCACCGGATAGCCGGTGGCGTAGTCGGACGGCATGCGGCAGGCTTTGCCGGTGGAAATTTTCATCGTCGCAAACTCGCTCATGCCGGTGGCGAGGACGGACTGGTTGGTTTCAGAAATCATTTGAAAGCGCCTCCGCAGTTTCAGCCGCTGGTCGTTTTTAGACACCCATGTCGCCACCTGCACCGTGTCGCCCTCAAAGCAGGCGGCGCGATAATCAATCTCGTGGCGGGTCACGACAAAGCCACAATCGCGGGCGCGATAGGCCTCGAAATCAAACCCCAATGCCTTGGAGTGGTCCCAGGCGGCGCGCGCCATCCATGTGAGATAGACAACATTATTCACATGACCGAAATCATCAATATCACGGGCGCTAACCTGTAGGGTTAAAATGTGTTGCGGGTCAATCGACCAAGGAAGGGCGGGATCAGACATATCTTTACTTATCATTTTGCCAGCGGTGAGGCCAGAGCTTGAAAACATTCGGTACCGTGTCTATCCTGTGGCCAAGGCGCGCGACACACCGCCACGAGTAAAGGGATGCCGTTATGACTTCGTATGTATTTGATCAAACTGTCTTTGGCACAGCCCGCGA
>JAHEIG010000083.1 GCA_024639515.1 Rhodobiaceae bacterium
TCATGCTGAGCCATAAAACGTGGCCATCCTGCTCGGTTTCAATGGGATGTTGGTTCATGTCCACCTCCGTGACGATACCCAATCAGGGTAGAAACTCGGCGCTTGGCTGGTCAAGCCCAAAACGCAAACGAGGTGCCCTGGGCACAAAAAAGGCGCCAATCAAATTGGCGCCTTTCTATTGATGATGAAAACCAGTTAGGCTTTTTTCTTCATCCAGATTGACCCGAGGATCATCAGCAGCACTGTCAGATCAAAGACGATCAGCAGCGCGCCCGGTGTGGTCACCGGATCAGCCGACGCAAAACGGTCTGCGAAGCGTTGTCCGCCAGCCGACAAGGTGGCGTCCATGGCTTTCAGGCCATTGGCGACGTCAGCCCGATAGGCCATATAAGCGACTTGCCAGTAAGCCGCACCCATTACCATGAGAACGCCAAAAATTGAGCCGAGTACTTTGGCCAGCATATTGTCCTCTTCCGAGGCGCGAATATTCGCTGCGATACGCAAGGCCAGCCATAGACCGAGCAACGCCCCAATTGAACGCAGGGCAAAGGCAATGCTCATCGTGCCGAACATGGCCCAGACTTGTGGTTCCGTAAGATTTTCCATAATAACCTCCTCAAGTTATCTATACCGCTTCATGTTTCCGCGTTTGCTATGGCTTGTCAAAGCCTAATTCGTCAGGAAAATGCTGGAATTCTGGGCTTTTCAACCATAAGTAGAAATTTTTTACACAACATACTAATGCGGGAAAAAATGTCCTCAATACCTTGAAATGCCCCAAATTCAGCTTGAAAAATGCCTGTGACATCGCCCCGCTGCGTTGGTTTTTGGCGTTGAGTTGCAGGGCGAGTTACAGCACACTTGGTTTCGCAAGCGGCTTTGTTCAGGGCGTGACAAGCGGCCAGAACAGCCATAGGATTTTGCTTCAATCGGGGGGAATTTCCATGGATCATGAACGTCAATCACTCGCGGTGCATATTGGCCGCGTCTTACTCGGCCTGTATTTTCTGGTGCCGGGCATTAGCAAATTCGCCGCATGGGATAGAAACATTGAACTCATGCAACATCACAATATGAGCTATGTCGAGCCGCTTCTGGTGATTGCCGGTATCGCCAATATTGTTCTGGCGGTTCTCCTGCTGGCCAATCGCTATGTCGCTTTGGCCGCCTATGCCAGCGTGCTGTATGTCATTGTGATTAATTTAAACCTACATGATTTCTGGAATTTCACTGGCCTCGAAGCTAAGCACGAGACGCAGAATTTCGTCAAAAACCTTGCTATTTTGGCCGGTTTGTTGGTGCTTGCTGGCACCAGTAAGCGGCGCGCATAGTGGTTCTAAGCGCGGTGACTGGCTTCCCAGTCGAGAATCCGGACCTTGCGGTGCATGCCCCAAAAATAGCCCCCTAAATCGCCATTGCAGCGGATGACGCGGTGGCACGGGATGAGCAGCGAGATGGGGTTTTGCCCAATCGCTGTGCCGACGGCGCGGCTGGCGCGGGGTTTGCCAATCTCAGCCGCCAGCTCGCCATAGCTGCATTTTTCACCAAATGGGATGGTCAATAATGTCTGCCAGACGTCGCGTTGAAACTGCGTGGCTTTCACGTGATAGCAAAGCGCGTCGAATGTTTGTTCGGTGAAATTACCGCTGAAAAATAAGTCGAGGGCTTGGTCGTGAAAAGGCGTTGCGCGCTGCACGAGCGAGGCTGACGGATAACGGCGCTCCAAATCTTTCAGAGCGGAATTTTCCGACTCGGCAAAGCCAAGGTAACAAATGCCCGTATGCGTTGATGCAATGAGCATTTTTCCTAACGGTGTATCGTGAAATTGAAACCGAATGCTCACATGCTTCGGTGCTTCACTATCCATCGTTTCTAAGCGTGGCACTTCACGCTCGGTCAAAGCGTCTCCACGACAAAAACTATTCACCCCCAAAACCCCTTTATTCTTTTGGTAAATAAAACCTTAACAGAAAGATTGCCGGCGTCAAAACCTCGGCAACTGTTTTAGTGTTGCAAAAGAGTGACACTTGAGTACGCGCCATTCCCGATTAAACTCACCGCATGGAAAACACATTAACCGGTTTATTACGCCGCCGAACCCTGACATGGATTGTCGCAGCGCTTGGCGTGTCGGCGGTGATTTTTGCAGCCCGCGATAACACAGTCTCACACCAAAACCTTCTGGTGCTCGACGCCCATCTCGACACGCCTGCGGTGCTTGATCGGCCCGGCTTTGACATCACCATGCGCCATGACGCGCATGATGATTACGCGCAAGTTGACCTGCCGCGCATGCGCGAAGGCGGGCTGGATGGCGGCTTTTGGGTAATTTACACGCCGCAAGGCCCGCTCACCGAAGACGGCTTTGCCAAGGCCTTGGCCCATGCTCGACACCGCAATCAGTTGATTGATGAAATGGTCGCCACGCATAGCGATTTATTCGCGCACGCCACCAAAGCATCTGACGCGCATCAGATTGCAAAAGACGGTAAACGGGTGGTGTTTAAGAGCATTGAAAATGCTTATCCGCTCGGCATGGACATCACACGGCTTGATGAATTTTACGACAAGGGCGTGCGCATGCTCGGTCTGGTGCATATGAGCAATAATCAGTTTGCCGATAGTTCGACCGATAAAAACGGCCCCAAATGGGGCGGGCTGTCGCCACTGGGGCGGCAATTGGTCGAACGCGCCAATGCGCTAGGCATGGTGATTGATGCCTCACATGCGCATGACGAGACGCTGGCGCAATTAATGGCGCTGTCGACGACGCCGGTTATTCTGTCGCATTCAGGGGCGGCGGCGGTGTTTGATCACCCGCGCAATGTGCCCGACCCCTTATTGGTTGAACTGGCGCAACGCGGCGGGGTTATTCATATTAATTCGCTATCCGGCTATCTGAAGCAATTTCAATCGGCCCCGCAACGGCGTCCGGCCCTGATGAGACTGTATGGCGCGTTGCGGCAAAACCCGCCGCAAACACAAGCCGAGCAAGAGGCGTTTCTGGCTGAGCGCCGCGCCATTGATGCGCAATATCCGCCAGACTATGCCGCCTTTGATGATGTCATGGCGCATATTCACCACACGCTGGAGCTGATGGGGGTTGGCCATGTCGGTATTGGTCTCGACTGGGATGGCGGCGGCGGTGTCGAAGAGCTGCACGATGTCGCGGCCCTGCCCAAAATCACCGAGGCGCTGGCCCTACAAGGCTTTGACGCGCGACAAATAAACCAAATTTGGAGCGGCAATCTGTTGCGTCTGGTGCAACTGGCCGACGATAAACGCAGCCGCTAAGCGCTTGGGCGTTTGCGGCTTGGGCGGCTATTGGCCCGCGTCTTGCCCGCCGGACGCCCGGCTGGTTTGCCACCGGCTGTGACTTTCGCTTTCGGTAGTTTTTGACGATGCCCCGGCTTGCCGTTCGGGGCATGGGCTTGGCCGCGCCGGTTCTTTGGTTTCTTGCCGGCTTTTTGCGGCCGCCCGCCTTTTGTGCCACGGCGACGGCGAGGTTGCGCCCCGTCTTGCTCATTATGGTGTCGATCATCCAGCGGCTGAGCCTCTGAAGTCTGGCGATTATCTGTTTGGCCGTCTTCAGAAGCGGCTTTCTTATACGGCTTGCTCGGCTTGTTTTTCAGCGGGTCGAAACCGACCGCATCCATCACCACCGCATGGGCGACATTTTCTGTCGGCAGTTTGGTTTTAATCATCCGCTCAATATCGCGCAGGCGCGGGCGTTCTTCTTTCGAGCACAGCGAAATGGCTTGGCCGTCGCGTCCCGCGCGCGCGGTGCGGCCAATGCGGTGCACATAAGCCTCCGGCACGGTCGGCATGTCGTAATTAACCACCAGAGAGACTTCCGGAATATCAATGCCACGGGCAGCAATATCGGTGGCGACGAGAATGTTCTCTTTGCCATTGCGGAAGGCCTCAAGCGCGCGTTGGCGTTGGTTTTGCGATTTATTGCCATGAATGGCCGAGGCTTTCTGGCCGTTTTTCACCAGAAACTTCACCACTTGGTCGGCCCCGTGTTTGGTGCGGGTGAAGACAATCGTGCGGAAAGCGTTTTCCAGCGCGCGCAACAGAAATGGCCGTTTCTCTGGTTTCTCAATCAGGTAAACCGTCTGCTCAATCAGCTCCACCGGTGTCGCCTGTTTGGCAACCGCGACATCTGCCGGATTGTTCAAAATCTCATTGGCCAATTGGCGGATCGGTTTCGGCATCGTGGCCGACAGCAGAACCGTTTGGCGTTGTTTGGGGCTTTGCGCGACAATGCGGCGAATGGCTGGCATGAAACCGAGATCGAGCATTTGGTCGGCTTCGTCGAGAATAATCGTTTGCGTGTCGCGCAGCGAGATAGAGCCAGATTTCAAATGGTCTTCCAGACGCCCGGGCGTCGCCACCATAATATCTAGCCCGCGCGCCATTTTCTTAATCTGCGGCGGGTATTTCATGCCGCCAACAATGGTGGCGCGCGAGTGGCCGACATTAATGCCATATTTGGCGATATTGTCTTCGATTTGGCTGGCCAGTTCCCGGGTTGGCACAATAATCAGGGCGCGGCAGGTTTTCGGCTTTGGGCGCGCCTCGGCGTTGAGGATGTTTTCCAAAATCGGCAGCACAAAGGCGGCGGTTTTGCCGGTGCCGGTTTGGGCAATGCCCACCACGTCGCGCCCTTTGGAGATCAGCGGGATGACTTCTTTTTGGATCGGCGTCGGGGTCTTGTAATCATGCGCCATCAACGCGCTGGTGATACTCTTGGACAGGCCGAGCTTAGCAAATTCTGACATTATTATACTTTCGATGCGGTCGGGCGGTGGGGCGTTGACGCACGCAACAAGCCGCGAACCGTTAAATCATGCCTCCACCTAGCATGTTTTCGGGGCGATGCACGAAATAAATGCCATTTAAGGCAACTTTCCTTTTTGTGTTTTTGCGTCAGATGTCTAAACTGCTAGTCATGTTGAATGGCGGCATCGTAAAATGAATCAATTACTTGACGGTCAAAAACCTGAACGGCGAAGTTTTTTTTCGATTCTGCGCACCTATTTCCTCACCGGCTTGGTAGTGACGGCGCCGCTTTATATCACCTTTTATTTGATTTCATGGTTTGTCGAAGCGCTGGATGCGTGGTTCCGGCCTTGGATTCCTGCCGCCTTCCACCCGACCACCTATCTGCCATTTAATGTGCCCGGTGTGGGGGTTGTTCTGGCGCTTGTTCTATTGACCCTGATTGGTGGCCTGACCGCCAATCTGTTGGGCCGTAGCCTATTGGCGTTTAGCGAAAACATCATCCGCCAAATGCCGTTTGTCGGCACTGTCTATACGGCGTTGCAGCAAATCTTCAAAACCGCCGTGCGCGAAGACGGCCAAGGTTTCTCGCAAGTGGCGCTGATTGAATATCCGCGCAAAGGCCTGCATGCGGTGGCGTTTGTCACCAAATCAGCCGACAAGCGCATTAATAGCGCCACCGGCCAGACAATGATTGGGGTGTTTCTGCCGACCACCCCCAACCCGACGTCGGGGTTTTTATTATTCGTGCCGGAAGATGAGTTGACGATTCTCGACATGACCGTCGAAGAAGGCGCCCGCTTGGTTATCTCAGCCGGTCTGTCAGATGATGAGAGCACTAAAAGTTAAGCTAGCCCGACGTCAGATAGCGTATCGCCTCGTCACGACGGAATAAATACAGCAGATTGCGCAAGGCCTGCCCACGCGGGCTTTGTAAATTCGGGTCATTGTGCAGCATTAGTTTCACATCGTCATGCACGGTCGGCAATAAATTGGCATGGGCTTCCAAATCAGCAATACGGAAAGTCGGCAGTCCGCTTTGCCGGGTGCCCAAAACTTCACCGGCCCCACGTAGGCGCAAATCTTCTTCGGCAATGACAAACCCGTCTTCTGTGACGCGCATAATTTGTAGGCGGGCTTTGGCGGTTTCGCCCAATGGCCCGCGATAAATCAGCAGGCAGCTCGATTTATCCAGCCCGCGCCCGACGCGGCCCCGTAATTGGTGAAGCTGGGCCAAGCCAAAACGCTCGGCATGTTCGATAATCATCACCGTGGCTTCGGGCACATTAACCCCGACCTCAATCACTGTAGTGGCCACCAGAATACGAATGTCACCGGCCTGAAAGCGCGCCATCACCGCGTCTTTGTCAGCCGCCTTCATTTGCCCATGCACCAGCCCGACGGCGTCGCCATAGTGTTTCTGCAAATCCTTAAACCGGTCTTCGGCGGCCGCTAAATCAACCAGCTCGTTTTCGCTGACCAGCGGGCATACCCAATAGATGCGGGCCCCCTCGGCCAGCACATTTTTCAGGCCCGAGACCACTTCCGGATAGCGGTCCGTGCTGAAAATGCGGGTGTCGATGGGTTTGCGGCCCGGCGGCTTATCCGGCATGCGCGAGACATCCATATCGCCATAGGCGGTCAGCGTTAGCGTGCGCGGTATCGGGGTGGCGGTCATCACCAACACGTCAATGCCATTGCCTTTTGACGATAAGCTCATGCGTTGCTGCACGCCGAAGCGGTGCTGCTCGTCAACCACGGCGAGGCCAAGATCTTTGAAGTCAATATCGTCTTGAAACAGCGCATGCGTGCCGATGGCAATCTGCGTCTCGCCATTGGCCAAGGCATCGAGATGGGCTTGCCGCTGTTTGCCTTTATTGCGGCCGGTAATCAGCCCCCAGCGAATGCCCAGCGCATCCAGCCAAGGGCCGATGGTTTCGCCATGTTGTTGGGCAAGAATTTCCGTCGGTGCCATAATCGCCGCCTGCGCCCCATTGGCCACGGCTTGCAGCATGGCCAGAACCGCCACCACGGTTTTGCCGCTGCCGACATCGCCTTGCAGCAGCCGCAACATCCGCGACGGGGCTTGCATGTCGGCGCTAATATCCGCCGCCGCCTCGATTTGCGAGCCGGTGAGCTGAAACGGTAAATTGTCGAGAAACGCGGTTTGTAGTTTCTCAGCCGGCGCAAATTCGCGGCCCGCCAATTGCCGGCCAAGCATTTGTCGGCGTTGGCGCCGCACCAAGGCGAGCACTAATTGGTGGGCCAATAATTCATCATAGGCGAGGCGTTGGCGGGCCGGATGATGCGGCTCTAACGCCTCGCGCGCCTCGGGGCGATGCGCCGCCACCAGTGCCTCTTGCCATGTCGGCCAGTTATTTTTTGCCAGCCAGTCAGCCTGTTGCCATTCGTCCAAAGCCGGTATGCGGGGCAGGGCGGCTTGCACGGCTTTCATCAGCACTTTGGCGGAAATACCGGCGGTCAGCGGATAAACTGGCTCAATGGTCGGTAGTTTTTTAAACTCGGCAGCCGCCAGCATATGGTCGGGATGAACAATTTGCAGATTGTCGCGGAAGCGCTCGACGCGGCCAGAAATCATCCGCGTTGCCCCAACCGGCAGCGCGCGAGCCAACCAGTCGCCCTTGGCGTGGAAAAACACCAGCGATAAAAACCCGCTATCGTTTTGACAGGTAATGCGATAGGGCAGATTGCGGCGGCGCGGCGCCTCATGTTTGATGATGGTGACGTCAAAAGTGGCGATGCGGCCATCTTCGACCTCGGCCAGCGATGGGCGGTATTGCCGGTCGATGAGATTGCTCGGCAAATGCCATAACAGGTCGATGATTTTGTCGCCGATAAAGTCTGCCAGCGTCTTGGCAAGCTTTGGCCCAATGCCGGGCAGTTGCGTGGCATCTGCAAAAAGCGGGTCAAGGGTCGACGGACGCATGCTGGACTTTCCAATGAATTACCAAATCAATCGCTAGTCTATCATAAATTCGCACCTATATGTTCTCTAACCCGCATCGCGGGTGCGCGCAAAAGCTGCATGTGACAGATCAGCAGCGTGCGTATATAACTCAGCGTGAACGGGGCGGTAAGGGGCCGAAAATATATGCAGGATTTAGACGACCATAAGCGCAAGCTGTATCATCGCTCAGTGTATCGCGGGATTAAGGAAATGGACATTATTTTCCGGAAATTCGCCGACACTGTGCTGGCCGGTCTTGAGGGCGAGGATTTGCAAGACTATGAGCGCATTCTCGAACTGCCCGACGACCAGCTATTCATTTGGGCAACCGGGCGCGAGCCAGTGCCTGACGATATTCGCTCGCCCTTGCTCGACCAGCTTTTGGCCCTCGACTTTATGGATACGAAGTAACCGGCCCAACGGCAGTTAACCGCCCAGATGTGGAGACAAGGGTGACGCAAGCGCGCATTGACGATCTGATTTCCAGCGATACGCATTGGCGCCTTGGTGGGGTGCCGGATGGCTACCAACCTTTGGTGCTGGCCGATATGGCGCGGCTGACCAAACAGCGCGTGGTGTTCATCGCCCGCGATGCGGGGCAAGCCTCGGCTTTGGTCGATATGCTGGGGTTTTTTGCTCCTGATGTGCCAGTGCTGGAGTTTCCGGCGTGGGATTGCTTGCCATTTGACCGCCTGTCGCCGCACGGTGCGTCGATGGCTAAGCGCATGGCGACGCTGTCGGCGCTGTCGCATTATGAGGAACAGGCGCATATTCTGGTGACCACCATTTCGGCCGCCGCTCAGCGCGTGCCGCCGCGCGCGATGCTGGAAAATCTCGGCTTTGCGCTGCGCCCCGGGCAAATGCTCGACAGCGATGCGTTGGGGGCGTTTTTGTCTGGTAATGGCTATTCGCGCTGCTCGACGGTGATGGAAGCCGGTGATTATGCGGTGCGCGGCGGCATTATCGACCTGTTCGCGCCCGGTGCTGAGGCCCCGGTGCGGCTTGATTTGTTCGGCGACACGCTGGAAAGCATCCGCCATTTTGACCCCGAAACCCAGCGCACGACGGGCCAACTCAGCGCCCTAGATTTGACCACCGCCAGCGAAATTCATTTAACCGATGAGAGTATTCTCAGCTTCCGGCGCGGCTATGTCAGCGCCTTCGGCACGGTGATGGATCAAGACCCGCTATATCAAGCGATTAGCGATGGCGCGCGCTATCAAGGCATGGAGCACTGGCTGCCGCTGTTCCATGACGCGCTGGAGACGCTGTTCGACCATTGCGGGGCGTGTCTTTATGCGCATGACGACCAGCTTGAGGCGGCCTATCAAGAACGCATCAGTCAGGTGATGGATTATTATCAAGCCCGCCAAAACGCACTGCAGGATGACAGCCTGCGACGCACCGGCCAGCGCCTCATCAAACCGCTGCCGCCAACCGAGCTTTATATTCTCGAAGATGAATGGCAGACCCGCCTTGGCGCCTTGCGGCTGCGCCAGTTGAGCGGCTTTCAACTGCCCGATGCGCCATATAGCCATAATTTCGATGGCCGCGAGGCTTATCAATTCGCCGCCGAGCGCAAACAAGACGATGTCAATTTGTTCGACCAAGTGGTGGCGCATCTGAAAGCACGGCGCCAAGACGGTAAAAAAATTCTCATTGCCGCCTCCAGCCAAGGCGCCGTTGAACGCCTCGCGCAATTGCTCGGCGAGCACGGGCTACCCGATATTGTCGCCAGCCCCGATTGGCAATCTGTCATCGGCTCGGCGCAATCAATTCATATTGCTGGTTTCCAGATTGACCATGGCTTTGAAACAGACACCACTTATTTGCTGACTGAGCAGGATATTTTAGGCGACCGAATGGCGCGGCCAAGGCGGCGCAAGCGGGCCGAGAATTTCCTCACCGAAGCCAGCAGTCTCAGCCTCGGTGATCATGTGGTGCACGCCGAACACGGCATTGGCCGGTTTGAAGGCTTGCAGACGATTGATGTCGGCGGGGCGCCGCATGATTGCCTGCGGCTGGTCTATCACGGCGACTCGCGTTTATTCCTGCCGGTGGAAAATATCGACCTGCTGAGCCGCTTTGGTGGCGATGATATGAGCGTGACGCTGGATAAAATCGGCGGCGTCGCTTGGCAGATGCGCAAAGCTCGCCTGAAAGAAAAACTCAAACTAATCGCCGATGAGCTGATTAAAACCGCCGCCGCCCGGGCCATGCAAAAGGGCGAAAAATACGTCCCCGATATTGGCATGTATGACGAGTTCGCCGCCCGCTTCCCGTTTGAGGAAACCGAAGACCAGTTGGACGCCATCGAAGCGGTGGTGGATGATTTATCCAGTGGTCGCCCGATGGATCGGCTGGTCTGTGGCGATGTTGGCTTTGGCAAAACCGAAGTGGCACTGCGCGCTGCCTTTGTCGCCGCCATGGCTGGTCGGCAAGTAGCGATTATTGCCCCGACGACCTTGCTGGCCCGCCAACACGGGCAGACATTCCGCCAGCGATTTGCTGGCATGCCGGTGGTGGTGCGCGAATTATCGCGGCTGGTCTCGACCAGCGAAGCCAATGAAACCCGCGCCGGATTGGCCGATGGCAGTGTCGATATTGTTATCGGCACGCATGCTTTATTGTCGCTGAAAATTGAGTTTTCGCGCCTTGGGCTGGTCGTCGTCGACGAAGAACAGCATTTTGGGGTCGGCCATAAAGAGCAATTGAAAAAGCTGCGCACCGAAGTGCATATCCTGACCCTGACGGCGACGCCGATACCGCGCACCTTGCAAATGGCGCTGACCGGCGTGCGGGATTTGTCGATTATCGCCACCCCGCCGGTCGACCGCTTGGCAGTGCGCACCCATGTCGCGCCGTTTGATGCGGTCAGTCTGCGCGAAGCCTTGTTGCGCGAAAAATATCGCGGCGGCCAGAGCTTTGTCATCGTGCCCCGGATTAGCGACCTCGAAGATTTGGCCAATTTCCTGCGCGACAGCGTGCCTGAGGTGAAATTCGTCACAGCCCATGGGCAAATGGCTGGCGGCGATTTGGAAACCCGCATGAACGCCTATTATGACGGCGAATATGATGTGCTGCTATCGACCTCAATCATTGAAAGCGGGTTGGATGTGCCGTCGGCCAATACGATTATTATTCACCGCGCCGACCGCTTCGGCTTGGCCCAGCTTTACCAAATGCGGGGCCGTGTTGGGCGCTCAAAAGTGCGCGCCTATGCCTATCTGACCTATGACGAAACTATCGGCTTGAGTGAAAATGCCGAAAAGCGCCTGAAGGTGATGCAATCTCTCGATAGCCTCGGGGCGGGCTTTAATCTGGCCAGCTATGACCTTGATTTGCGCGGGGCCGGTAATCTGGTCGGCGAGGAGCAGTCGGGGCATATCAAAGAAGTCGGCTATGAATTGTACCAACAAATGCTCGAAGAAGCGGTGGCGGAGCAACAAGGTGTCGAAACCGATGATAGCTGGGCGCCGCAAATTAATGCCGGCATATCGGTGCTGATACCCGAAACCTATGTGCCCGAACTGGATTTGCGCATGGGGCTGTATCGGCGCTTATCTGGCGTGCAAGACCGGCAGGAAATCAACGCGTTCGCCGTCGAATTGGTCGACCGTTTCGGGCAAATGCCCGAAGAAGTGCGCCACTTATTGGCGGTGTTGGCGATTAAAGTCGATTGCCTGCAGGCGGGCATTGAAAAAATCGACGCCGGGCCGAAAGGCGCGGTGGTGGCGTTTAGAAACCGCCAATTTGCCAATCCCGAAGCGCTGTTGGCTTATGTTTCAGAGCATCAAGAGCGGGTGAAAATTCGCCCTGACCAGACCTTGGTGTTTCGCATGAAAGCCGAAGACGCCGACGAACGTTTGCGCGGCGCGGGCATTATTGCCGAGCGTCTGGCGCAATTGGCTAGCGCTTAACTACAAGCTGACAAGTTTGCTTTGCGCTTTGCTGAAAAACCGCAGCAGATAGTCAGGGTCTTGCGCGCCCGATAGCATGAATTTGCCACCAGCCAAAAATGTCGGCACACCGGCAATGCCCAAATCGCGGGCCGCCGCGTCATCATTGCGGGTGGTCTCAATATCGGCGTCGCTGGCCAATAAATCGGCCAGCAATTTGGTGTCCATGTCATGCGCCTGGGCAATCTCCAGCAGCACCGCTGTGTCGCCGACATCCAATCCTTGCTCGAAATAGGCGACAAACAGTGCCTCGGCAATCACATGCTGCTGGCCGGTGCTGGCCGCCCAACGGATCAGCCGATGGGCGTTGAGGGTGTTGGGGGTGCGGGTGATTTTATCAAACGCGAAATTAATCCCCGTTCCTTCAGAGGCGGCGAGAATGTTTTGATAAATCTGCTTGGCGCCATCGGGGCCGAATTTGCGCTTCATCTGGGTGGCGCGGTCATAGCCTTCCGGCGGCGTTTTCGGGTCAAGCTGATAGGGCCGCCACATCAAATTGATGCGTATGTCGGTTAATTGGCTGAGCGCTTTATCGAGATTGCGTTTGCCGATGAAGCACCACGGGCAGACCACATCAGAAATCACGTCGAGTTGTAAAATCGGCGTTTCTTGAGGGGGCAAATTTGTGTCTATCGTTTCTGTCATGTGCTAACCATAAGTGACAGGCTGAGCAGGGGCCAGAAAAAATTCTGCATCTGTGCGCGACGCGCAAGCGCGCCACAATCGGCTAGGTGAGGACACTAAATGAGCCAACAGACAAGTGAAGCGACCCAAGGGTCGATTGGGTGGGGTCGCAAAATTGGCTATGGCAGTGGCGACTTCGCGATCAACCTTTATTGGCAGGGCTTGAGCCTTTATCTGTTTTATTTTTATACCGATGTGCTGGGCCTGCCGAATTATCTGGCTGGGCTGATATATGCCATCGGCTCTTTATGGGATGCGCTGACCGATCCAGCGATGGGCTATGTGGCCGAGCGCACGCGCTCGCGCTGGGGCCGCTATCGGCCTTATTTGCTGTTCACGCCGATTCCGCTGGCGCTGTCTTATCTGTTGTTATTCTGGAAGCCGGATACCACCTCCATCACCCTATTGGCGGTGGTGGCACTGGCCGGGCAGTTTTTGTTTCGGCTGTGTTTCACCATCATCTCGACGCCTTATTCATCGCTGATGGCGCGCATGACCACCTCATCGGAAGACCGTGCCGGATTTGCCGGCGCGCGTATGCTGTTTGCCTATCTGGGCGGGTTTGGCGTGGTGGTGCTGGCTGGTTTGTTGCTCGAGCGGGCTGACAATGACGCGCAAGGGTTTTTCTGGCTGGCCGTGGTGTCGGGGGTTTTGGCCAGTGTGATTTTATGGCTTTGCTTTGCCGCCAGCCAAGAGCCGCCGGAAACACCGGAAACCCAGACGGCGCATTTGAGCCTGCGCCAGACATGGCAGTCAATGCGCGCCAATACGCCATTCCTGATCGTTTTCGCGGCTATTTTGTTCATGGTGCTGGGGGCCACGGTGATTGGCAAAACCGTGCTGTATCTTTTTGAATATGAAATGAACGACCGCGCCGCTGGTCAGCAGACATTGCTGCTCATCGCCGTTATTGGGCTGGCGGTTGTGCCGTTTTGGACATGGGTGACGCTGAAAACCTCAAAGCGTTTTGTTTGGATGGCGGGCAGTGCGATTGCCAGTGTCGGGCTGGTGGCGCTATTGTTTAATCCAGCGCAATCGAGCCAGATTGTGCAGTTGAATTACATCGTCATCTCCATCGGCACCGGTGCTTATGCGGTGACGTTTTGGGGCATGTTGCCGGACACGGTCGAATATGGCGAATGGCGCAGTGGGGCGCGCGTCGAGTCGATGATTTTCGGCTCGGTGACATTCGCGCAAAAAGCAGCGGTGGCGGCCAGTGCGGTGATGCTCGGCTTTTTGCTCGATGTGATTGGCTATCAGGCAGGCGCCGTGCAATCGGCCGAGACGTTATCAGGCCTGCGGATGATTATTGTGCTGGTGCCGCTGGCGGGTATTATTTTGTCGGTTTTGGCGATGATTTATTATCCCTTATCGCCGCGCCGCCACGCCTACATTGTCGCTGATATTGAACGCCGCCAGTCGGCGCAAAACTAAACCGCCATTGTAAAGGCGCGTATGTAGGGGACCCCCATGTTAACAATACAGAATTTGAAATGGCTAAGCACGGCATGTGTTCTATCCGGCATTTTTCTCACCAGTTTGAACATCTATCCGCTGAATATTTTTTTCCATTCAGCCGGTGCCATCGGCTGGACAGTGGCCGGTGTGCTGACCCGCGATAAGGCGCTAATGACCAATTTCGGCCTGCAAGTGCCGCTCTTTGGTGTCGGCTATTTGAAATTGGTCGGGCTGATTTAGCGGCAAAATTTGCTTTTGCCTTGCCCGACTCAAGTGATATTTTTGCCCCGCGTGAACCGTTTAACTTTGTAACCAGATGAGGCCGCCCGTGGACAAGATGAAACCGCTCCCTGACGATTTGCTGAGCCGCTATCAGGCTTGGCGCGACGGCACATTTGCCGAAAAACAGCAGGACTATGAAGACCTTGCCGAAAATGGCCAGAAACCGCCTTATATGGTGATTTCGTGCTGCGACAGTCGGGTAAACCCAACAGAGATTTTTGGCGCAGCGGCAGGCGATATGTTCATCCACCGCAATATCGCCAATCTGGTGCCGCCTTATGCGCCCGATGGCGACCATTATGGCACCTCGGCGGCGATTGAATATGCGGTGCTGGCCTTGAAGGTCGAAAGTCTGATTGTTATCGGCCATTCGCAATGCGGCGGCGTGCAGGCCTGCCATGATTTATGTTCGCAAGAAAACCCGCCGGTTAAATCGGCCTTTGAATTTGTCGGCCCGTATCTCGATATTTTGCGCCCGGCCTATGGCCGCATTGATAGCACCAAGCCAGAGGCCGAGCAGGTTGTCGATTTGGGCCATCAAGGGGTGATCCACTCGCTTGAAAATCTGCTGAGCTTCCCATTTGTCGCTGAGGCGGTGGCCGAGGGCAGGTTGAGCCTGCACGGGGCATGGCACGATATTGGCACCGGCACGCTATATACGCTCGACCCTGACAGCGGAAACTTTACCAAACCATAAAGCTTCGGCGCAACAATGCTTCACAAGCCGGTAAAGCTGTTGCAGGATAATCTCCTGAATAGGGGAGAGGCATGTGTTTAAGGTTTTAGCTGGAATTGGCGTTGCGATGATCGGCATCGCGCCGCGCGCTAAGCCTTTGTCGGCCAATTAACAAAATAGAGTTGTCATGAGTTCGGAAAAAACCAAAACCATTAAAATTAACGCCCCCATGCAGGCGGTCGTGCATCAGTTAAATGTCGCGGTCGGCGATAGCGTCACAGCCGGTCAAGAAGTGGCGGTGCTGGAAGCGATGAAAATGCAGCATGGCATCACCGCGACCACCGATGGGGTGGTCAAGCAGGTGCATATCAGCCTCGGCGATGTGGTCGAGGAAAAAGCCCCGATTGTGACGCTGACTGGCGGTGGC
>JAHEIG010000089.1 GCA_024639515.1 Rhodobiaceae bacterium
ACGAGACCAGCGAAGCGTGGCTGATACTCGCCGACGCCCCGCTTACGGCGCCGCAATGCGTCGCCACCCGTCGCACCAGTATCGAATATGACGTCGATGACGACAGCGCCCGCAATCGCTTGATTATCGTCACCAATTGGGATGGCGATGCCAAAGCCGATGATTTTCAAATTGTCGCCGCCGCCCTGCCGCTGAGCGATGATGGCTCCCCCGACAAGCGCATGGATGGCTGGGAGGTCTTGCTGCCTCACCAAGCGGGCACGCTGGTGCTTGATGCCATGCCATTTGCCCATCATCTGGCCGTGCTGGTGCGTGAAAACGCCCTGCCGCGTATCGACATTATCGACGCCGAAACTGGCACCACCCAGCAAATCGACTTTGACGAAGAAGCCTTTGATTTATCCTTCGGCGGCATGGCCGAATATGACACGCCAAGCTTGCGCTTCACCTATGCGTCGATGACTTCTCCGAGCATGACTTTCGATTTCGACATGCAGACCGGCAGCCGCACATTGCGCAAAACCCAGCTGGTGCCGAGTGGCCACGCGCCGGAAGACTATGTCACGCGACGGCTGACCGCGACCGGCCATGACGGCGCGCAAATTCCGGTGTCGGTGCTGTTTCACAAAGACACGCGATTAGATGGCAGCGCACCTGTGCTGCTCTATGGCTATGGCTCCTATGGCATCACCATTCCGGCGAGCTTTTCAGTGACCCGCCTCAGCTTGGTCAATCGCGGGTTTATTTACGCTATCGCCCATATTCGCGGCGGCAAAGCCTGCGGCCATAACTGGTTCATGCAAGGGCGCGGGCCGCAGAAAACCAACACGTTCAAAGATTTCGTCTCGGTCGCCAATGATTTGATTGAACGCGGCTGGACACGCAAAGGTAACATCACCATTCACGGTGGCAGTGCGGGCGGGCTACTGGTCGGGGCCAGTGTCAATTTGGCGCCTGATTTATTTCGCGGCGCGGTGGCCGAAGTCCCATTTGTCGATGTGCTGACCACCATGCTCGACGCCTCACTGCCGCTGACACCACCAGAATGGCCGGAATGGGGCAACCCGATTGAAAGCCGTGACGCCTATGAGCTGATTGCTGGCTATGCGCCTTATGAAAACATCACCGCCACACGCTATCCGCATATTCTGGCGACAGCAGGGCTGACCGACCCGCGCGTGACCTATTGGGAACCCGCCAAATGGATTGCCCGCCTGCGCGACACCCGCACCGATGGCGGCTTGTCGCTGCTGCGCACCGAGATGACCGCCGGACATGGCGGCAAAGCCGGACGCTATAACCAATTGCACGAAATTGCTTTTGTTTATGCTTTTGTTTTATCCATCCATAATCAGTGAAATGGCCTATAACGGCTCTGGGAGAGTTTTATTATGATTTTTGAAGAACCAGAAAAACTTGGCTTTAACCGTCAACGTTTGGAAGCCATACCGGAATTTTTTAACAGCTATCTTGATGGCGGCAAATTTTCCGGCGTCAGTATTCTCGTGGCCCGCGAGGGCAAAGTCGCGCAATTGACCCATCAGGGCAACACCGCTTTTAAGGGCGGCAAGCCGATATCGGATGAAACGATTTTCCGCATCTACTCCATGAGCAAACCCATCACCTCTGTGGCGGTGATGATGTTGGTCGAGCGTGGGCTGGTGATGTTGCAGGATGAAGTCACCAAATATTTCCCGCAATTCAAAGACCTTCGGGTATTTGCCGAAGGCTCTGCCAGCAATTACACAACCCGTGAACCTGACCGGATGATGACGGTGCATGATTTGATGACCCACCAATCGGGCCTGACCTATGACTTTATGCTGACCCATCCGGTCGATGCGCTATATCGCAAAAATCGGGTCAACGGGGCGCGTTCAGAAAAACAAGATCTCGCCGAGCTAATCGACAAGCTGGCTGAAATGCCGCTGGTCTTCTCACCCGGTACGGCATGGAATTACTCGGTTTCAACCGATGTTCTTGGCCGCTTGATTGAAGTGGTGTCAGGGCAAAGCCTCGGCGTTTTCTTGGAAGAAAACATCTTCAAACCGCTCGGCATGAACGATACCAGCTTCACCATCCCCGACGATAAATTGCACCGGCTTGCGCATAATTACGCGCGCGACCCGTTGAGCGGCAAAATTTCGTTGGCCGATAGCCCCGAGAAAACCGTTTACCGGCCCGGTCGTCGCTTCTTATCCGGCGGTGGCGGTCTGCTGTCGACAATGAGCGACTATTATAAATTCTGCGACGTCATGCGGCGCCACGGTAGCACGGAGACGGCGCGTATTCTGAGCCGCAAAACGGTTGAGTATATGACCAGCAACCACCTGCCCAACCACGAAACACTGACAGACCGGGCAATGGGCAGTTTTTCCGAAGTGGCCTATGGCGGCACTGGCTTTGGCCTCGGGTTTTCTGTCGTTACCGAACCGGCTTACACGGCAACGGTCAGCTCACGCGGCACTTTCTCATGGGGCGGTTTGGCCAGCACAGCTTTCTGGGTCGACCCCGCCGAAGACATGACGGTGATTTTAATGACCCAATTAATGCCATCAGGCACTTACCCGTTGCGGCCGCAATTGCACCAACTGGTTTATGCGGCGCGCGATTAACTGGGCGTAAAACTTGTTTCGCCGCGAAACACACATATATTTCGGGCAACTGTTCAATTTAAGGAGAATACCCCATGGCCCTTCCCGACATTCTAAAAGGTAATTTGCGCGTCCCCGTCGTTGGCTCGCCGCTGTTTCTTGTTTCTGGCCCAGAGCTTGTTATCGCTCAGTGTAAAGCTGGCATTGTTGGCTCTTTTCCAGCCCTCAATGCGCGCCCAGCCCATGTCCTTGACGAGTGGCTGACCCGCATCAACACCGAGCTGGAAGAATATAAAGCCGCCAATCCAGATGCCATTGTCGCGCCTTATGCGGTTAATCAGATTTGCCATGGCTCGAATGATCGCCTTATGCAGGACATGGAAATCTGCGTGAAGCATAAAGTGCCGATTATCATCACCAGTCTGCGTCCACCAGCCGAAGTGGTGGAAGCCGCACATAGTTATGGTGGTTTGGTGTATCACGATGTGATTAGCGTGAAACACGCCAAGAAAGCGGCCGAACAAGGCGTTGACGGCCTGATTCTGGTTTGTGCCGGTGCCGGTGGTCATGCTGGTGCTCTCAGCCCGTTTGCGCTGGTGCGTGAAGTCAAACAATGGTTTGACGGCACCGTATTGCTGTCGGGTGCCATTGGTGACGGCTATTGCGTCGCCTCAGCCCTCGCCATGGGTGCTGATTTGGCCTATGTCGGCTCGCGTTTCATCGCCACGGAAGAAGCCAATGCCGACCAAGGCTATAAAGATATGCTGGTCGCCTCAGCCGCCGAAGATATTGTCTATTCATCGCTTTTTACCGGCGTCGACGGCAATTACCTCAAGCCATCAGTGGCCGCTGCTGGTCTCGACCCTGACAATTTGCCAGATGCTGATAAATCAAAAATGAATTTCGGCTCAGGCGGCAATATGAAAACCAAAGCCTGGAAAGACATTTGGGGCTCTGGTCAAGGTATTGGCGGCATTGAAGCGGTCGACACGATTGAGACAGTTGTCTCGCAAATGGAGCGCGAATTTAAGGATGCCGTTGGCAGCCTGACCGCGCGCGCGTCTTAGGTCTCATGCTTGATCCGGTGATGCGCCGCCTGATTGACCCGCCGCTTAATGCGGCGGCGAAACGGTGGCCATCATCTATATCAGCCAATCAAATCACCATTATCGGCTTTGGGCTGGGCGTCATCAGTGTGGCCGCTGTCGCGCATGGCACTTTTACGCTGGCGTTCGCCCTATTGCTGATTAATCGTCTCGGCGACGGGCTGGATGGCGCGGTTGCCCGCCAGCACGGGGCCACCGATCTTGGTGCCTATCTCGACATTGTCGCCGACTTTTTGCTTTGGTCGTTGCTGCCGCTCGGTTTCCTTTTCTATGATGGTGCCAATGCTGTTGCGGCGGCGGTGTTGCTGTCGAGCTTTGCCATGTCCATGGTGGTGTTTCTGGCCTATGCCATTATGGCCGAAAAACGCGGCATCTCCACCGAGTCTCAAGGCAAAAAGAGCTTTTTCTATATGGCGGGTCTCGCCGAAGGCAGCGAAACCATCGGCTTCTTTATCATTGTGATGTTGTGGCCACAAGCGTTTATACCCGCCGCCTATAGCTTCGCGGTTTTGGTCTATCTATCGGTTATCGGACGTATTATCGTCAGCGTGAAGGCACTGGAGGGAGACGCCGATGAGTGATCGTGGGACGGTTAAAAATATTCACAAAACAGCATGGGTGCACGACACTGCCCAGCTTTATGGCGACATCACATTGGGCGCAGAGTCTTCGGTGTGGCCAAATGTCGTGATGCGCTCGGAAATGCACCATATTGAAATCGGCGCGCGCTCAAATATTCAAGACTTCGTCATGGTGCATGTCGGCGGAACCACGCCAACCATTGTCGGCGATGATTGCTCCATCACTCACCATGTCACCCTGCATGGCTGCACGATCGGCGACCGTTGCCTGATTGGGATTAATGTAACGATTATGGATGGCGCGCAAATTGGCGACAATTCGATTGTCGCAGGCCACGCCATCGTCTCTGAAAACAGCTTGTTTCCGCCAAATTCGATCATTGCTGGCGCCCCTGCCAAAGTCATCAAGACCCGCGATAATGGCGCCGCCAATGCGGTCAATGCAGCGTTTTATAGCCGCAATGCGAGAAACTACGCGGCTGGCATCCACCGCCTGAACGAACAAGATCTCATCGACGTCGGCCTGATCGCGCCTAAATAAGTCAAAGCATAAATCACAGCAAATGAATGACAGCCATTTTCGGCTGCACCATATCGCGCATACTGTGCTCGATACCGCCAACGCCATATCCGGACTGGCAGCGACCGGCGAAGGGAGTGCTCCAGCTATGACGCGGATACAAAACATGGAGATGGCCAAATGCTGGGCATGGAACTTGTTTTTCTTATTTACGAAAAAAGGTTAGCACTAAAACGCAGTAACGCAAAATCGCACAATATGTGCTTTCACGAAAACCGCCTGTGTCGCCTATCAAATGTTCAGAAAACTGGCTGGGGTGGCAGGATTCGAACCTGCGCATGCCGATACCAAAAACCGGTGCCTTACCACTTGGCTACACCCCAACTGTGCGCGAAAATACATAATGAAGGGCTATCGGTCTAGCCCTGTTTTTAACTTTATGGTGCGTCAATTATGCCGATGCCATCATTGAGCAAACTGCCGAGATAGAGCTTGCCTTTATGCTCCAAAACACTCGTCATCATATAAATGTGGCCGCTGTCATCTTCCAATGATTTCAACAACTTACCGTCTTTATCCAGTTTCACCGCAAAACTATGCATGGTGACCAACGAGCCGCCTGTGGCCTGCGTCACCCGCCACACGACTTTGCGTAAAAACGGTTTATCGACCAAGTTGTCGACATCATCACGGCGCGCCGCCACCACGGCGAGCCAGAATCCGCCATCTTCGGCCTCGGTAATATTGTCGATATAGCCGGGTATATTCTCTGCAAACACCTCAGCCGTGCCGGCTTTCGGCCCCTTTAGCCAATATTGCATGATGCGGTGCTCGAAGGTTTCATTGACCAGCACGAAAGTCTCGTCTTCCGACAGCGCCACGCCATTGGCAAAATACAAATCATCCAGTAGCAATGTCAGCTCGCCATTGGCCGGATCATAGGCAATCAATCGACCCGACGGGCGCCGCTCGAATAATTCCTTAATGTCCTCGCCATATTCGTAACGCTGGCTGGCATCGGAGAAATAAATAACCCCGTCTTTGCCAATCGCCAGATCATCGACGAACTTCATCCGCTCGCCTTCAAAATCAGTGGCCAGAACGCTCAGCGTGCCATCTTGTGCCATTGATAAAAGCCCCTTTGTGGCGTCGGCAATAATCAAATCGCCATTGGCATCAAACTCAATGCCCAAAGGTCGACCTTGGGTGTTGGCCAATTCCTCAATCGTACCATCCGGCAAGGTGATGCGGATAATCCGTCCATCGTGCAAGCCGGTATAGAGCCGCCCCTCAGCGTCCACAGCAATGCCTTCAGGGCCGTGGCCTGTGGCCACTATTGTGGCTTCGGCCAGCGCGTTATTTTTCACAAAAATGCCCGTGCCAGCAGGGTTTTCCGCTCTCGGTGGCCCGGCCACCGGATTGAAAGGCACAGGCCACAGGAGGACATAGCCCAAAGCAGCCGCCAGAAGGGCCATAAAGATGGAAACCATTGGTCGTTTTTTAATGCTCGCCATGGGCTTGTCCTCCGAGTCCGTGTTTAGTCAGCAATCTCGCGGCGATAAGCCATCAAGATAACGCCGACGACGACTTCGAAAAGAATAATCGGGCCGAGAAAAGGCGCGTCATAGAACAGTGCACTGATCACGCGGTAAAACGCAGCGGCGAAAATCAGCACAATCGGTGCCAGAAACAGTTCCGGCTCTCTGCGAATAACGCCGAATAAGATAAACAGGCCCATCACCGTGAAAAAGGCACCCGTGTCGCCCATTTGCGAGCTCCGTCCGGCCCCTTCAAGAAACGCCATTTGCAGCGTTGTTGCCGCTGTCTCTGGCGCAAAAACCCAGGTTGCCGCTTGCAGCGTGAAAAACGCACCAGCCAGTAAAGTTAAAATAGTAAGTACACGTCCCATAGAATCCTCCCGTAATGAAACCGTCATAACGCTAAGTGAGTGCGCCTGGTTTTTCAACCAGACAATGGTGTTTTTTAATCGCTCAATCTGGCCTATGCTGGCCTCTTGAGAGCATTTTTAAGAAGGCGTGATATGGCTGGTATTCCTTTTAAAACCGAGTTTGATTTTGAGTATGGTCGCTGCGATCAATTATCGCCGCTGATCCGTCGGGTGATCGCCAATAACCCAAGCCCCTTCACCTTTACCGGCACTGGCACCTATATTATCGGCACCGGCAATGTCGCGGTCATCGACCCCGGCCCGCTACTTGATGCGCATGTCGATGCGATTTTAGATGCCCTCGGGCCAGATGAGCAGGTCAGCCATATTGTTGTCACCCACACGCATCTTGATCACTCACCCGCCAGCAAGCCTTTGCAGGAGCGCACCAAGGCACCGATTTATAGTTTTGCGCCGCCGCGCGTCGACGCTTTTGACGGCCCGCGCCTCGAAGAAGACGCCGATGATAATTTCGCGCCCGACCATATCGTCGCCCATGGCGACCTGATTAAAGGCGACAACTGGACGCTCGAATGTGTCTTCACACCGGGCCATATGGCCAATCATATGTGCTATGCGCTGGTCGAGGAAAAAGCCCTATTCACCGGCGATCATGTGATGGGCTGGTCGACTTCCGTCATCGCCCCGCCAGACGGCAATATGAATGATTATATGCAGTCGCTGGATCTGCTATTGAGCCGCGACGATGACATCTACTGGCCGACGCATGGCACCAGTATTGATGACCCGAAAGCCTTTGTGCGGGCCTATATTGAGCACCGGCGTGGGCGCGAGGAGCAAATCATCTCACGCCTGAAAGCTGGCGATAGCGATATTCGTCAAATGGTCGAAACCATCTATGCCGATGTCGACAAGCGCCTGCATCCAGCCGCCGCATTGTCGGTTTTCGCGCATATACAAGATTTGCTGACGCGCGGAGAGATTGCCTGTGACGGCAAACCCTCCCTCGACGCCAGCTATCAGCTTGTCGGTTAATTCAACGCCGCAAAAAATTCCCGAATACGCTGGCTGTTGACCCCAAGGTCAGACCGACCCGTGCGAGAGGCCGAGCGCATATCGACAATCGTGCCGCCATTATCGGCTGTCAGGCGAATAACCACATCATCTTGGAAATTCAGCACCGCCGTGCTCACCATCGCTTCAATGTGACCAGCGGCTTTGTCTGAATCGACAATTTCCCAGCCTTTATCGGCCATCACAGACAGGGCTTTATCAAACACCTGATCAGGCGAGGCGGCGAGTTTGAGCGGCTTGATGTCGCCATAAAACGCTTTTTGCGTATCCATTCGCTCTTGCACAAGATCCAGCGAATTATCAATCGGATGGCGCAAGCTTGGTACCACTTTATAGACCGGCGGATTATCCAAATCAGTGCTGATGTCATTGATTGTCGGCATCGTGCCGACTTTGCTGGCAAGCGAGAAGACCGGAATAATCAAGACCAACGCCAGCACAATCATGACCAGGCTTCTTTGCACCTGCGAAGCGTCAGAAATCAAACTACCCAGCAGTGCCAGCGCGCCCATCGCCGCCGCCAGCGCCGCAAGCAGCGTGGCAACCAGCAGCACCAGAAGCGGCGTCTGATATTCAGGCGGCAATTTGAAGCGGAACATCAGAACAGCCACAACGGTTATCGACAGGGCCACAATGACCAGCAGCATGCCCCATTTAGCCAAAAAGTTAGTTGCTGCTTCCATCATTATTCCGCCGCTGACTCTGCTGTTGGCAATGTGTAATCAGCAAATTGCTGACGCAGGGTGAGCTTTTGAATCTTGCCGGTGGCGGTGTGCGGAATTTCATCAACAAAGACGACATCATCCGGCATCCACCATTTGGCAATTTTGCCTTCGAGATAGGCCAGCATGTCTTCTTTGGTGACGTCTGCGCCTGGGTTTTTCACCACAATCAGCAATGGACGCTCGTCCCATTTCGGGTGCTCAATGCCGATAACGGCGGATTCTTGCACATCTTCGTGGCCGACAGCGATATTCTCAATCTCGATAGATGAAATCCATTCACCACCTGATTTAATCACATCCTTGGCGCGGTCGGTGATTTGCATAAAGCCGAGCGGGTCGAGTGTCGCCACATCGCCTGTATCGAAAAAGCCGTCCTTATCCAAAATCTCGCCTCCATCGCCTTTGACATATTCGCCAACGATAAACGGCCCACGCACCATCAAGTGACCAAAGGCTTCGCCATCGCGCGGCAATTCATTGCCTTCATCATCGGTGATTTTCATCTCCACCAAATAAGGCGGGCGGCCCTGCTTCACTTTAATATCCATCTGCTCGTCAAATGACATGGTTTCCATACCGGCTTTGAACGAGGCGATAGAGCCAAGCGGAGACAGCTCCGTCATGCCCCACGCATGTTTCACAGCAACACCATAATCACGCTCGAATTTCTCCAGCATCACACGCGGCACCGCCGAGCCACCAATGGTGACATTTTCCAGTTTTGGCAGTTTCAGATTATTCGCCTCAAGATGCTGCAACAGCATCAGCCAAACCGTTGGCACAGCGGCAGAGAAGGTAACTTCTTCTTGTGTCAGCAATTCGTAAATGCTTTCGCCGTCCATATTTGGGCCGGGATTGACAATTTTCGAGCCAGCCGCTGGCGCACCAAATGCCAGACCCCACGCATTGGCGTGGAACATTGGCACAACTGGCATAATGCTGTCGACACTGCGAATGCCCATCACATCGGCTGAGTTACCCACCAACGTGTGCAGAACATTCGAGCGGTGCGTGTAGCACACGCCTTTCGGGTTGCCAGTGGTGCCGGAGGTGTAGCACATGCCGCATGGCGCGCGCTCATCGACTTCGACCCAGTTGAAATCGCCACTTTGCGCGTCCAGCAAGTCTTCGTAGCAATGCACATTCTGCAAGCTGGTGTCTGGCATATGCGCGGCGTCGGTCATGATGATGACGCCTTTGACATTCAGCAGGTCTTTGGCAATCGCTTCGAGCACGGGCACGAAGGTTAGATCGGTGAAAATCACTTTGTCTTCCGCATGGTTGATAATATAGGTCAACTGCTCGGGGAAAAGCCGTGGGTTCAATGTGTGGTAAACGCCACCAATACCGGTAATGCCATACCATGCCTCAAAGTGGCGGTGGGTGTTCCACGCAAGTGTCGCGATAACATCGCCCTCGCCGCAGCCCAGCTTTTGCAGTGCTTGCGACAGCTTGCGGGCCCGCAAATGGGCGTCGGCATAGGTTTCGCGGTGAATATTGCCCTCAACCAGACGCGATACAATCTCGCGCTCTCCGTGATTGACTAAAGCGTGATCTAAAATCCGGTTCACTTGAAGTGAAACATCTTGCATTTGACCGAACATGATTTCCTCCCTAACATTTTATAAGACGTTGTCTAGACCGGTAACTTGCCGCATCTGGGCACAAAATGTCCAGAGGGAGACACCGAAAAATGCAAATAAATGCCAGTAAATTAGCCCCAGCCATCGCCGCCGGCGAGCTATCCGCCAAAGAGGCAACAGAATTCTTTATCGCCCGTATTGAAAAACACAATCCAAGCCTCAATGCGGTGATTGCCCAGCGCTTTGACGAAGCCCGCGCAGAAGCTGACAAAGCCGATGAACGCCGCCAAGCAGGCACCCCGCTCGGGGCTTTGCACGGCGTGCCCATGACCATCAAAGACGCTTTTGAAGTCGACGGCATGACCTGTCAGGTCGGGGTGCCAGATTATACCGAAACTGTATCCCGCAAAGACTCTATGGTGGTCGACCGCTTAAAAGCGGCAGGAGCGATTATTCTCGGCAAAACCAACACCCCGTTCATGTGTGCCGATTGGCAAAGTTTCAACGAGCTGACAGGCACCAGCAATAACCCGTATAATCTCGACCACACACCGGGCGGGTCGTCAGGTGGCTCGGCGGCGGCACTGGCGGCCTCGCTGACAGCGCTCGAATTTGGCTCAGATATTGGCGGCTCAATTCGCGTGCCATCGCATTTTTGCGGTCTGTTCGGCCATAAGCCGACGCACGGCATTATCCCGACCTTGGGGCATGTGCCGCCAGCTCATGGCACGTTATCAGCCGGTGATTTGAACGTGGTCGGGCCAATGGGCCGGTGTGTCGATGACATCGAACTGGCTTTCGACCTGACCTATGGGCTGATGGCACCAGCTAGCCAAGGCGCCCAACTCGCCCTGCAAGGCCCGCGCAAAAGCAGCCCTGAAGGATTGCGCGTCGGGGTGTGGATTGATGACCCGTATTGCCCGATTGATGATGAAATGGCAGCCAATATCGAAGCCGCCGCCAAGACATTGGAGAAGCTCGGTGCCATCGTCGTCACCACCCAGCCGAATTTTGATTTGGCGCACCACACAGAGGCTTTCGCGATTTTGCTCAGCTCATATATGGGCGCCGACTTCCCCGAGCAAGTGCACCAAAACATGCAGCTCATTGTCGATGCGGCCGACCCGAATGATAAATCTCTGGCCCTATTGCAAGCGCGCGGGGCGCGGCTATTGCACAAAGATTGGCTGTATTGGAACGAAATTCGCCATCACATGGCGCAGAAATGGCAAGCCCTGTTCCAAGAGGTCGACGTTCTGCTGTGCCCTGTGACGCCGACACCGGCGATGCCGCACGCGCAAGATCCAGACTTTGCCAATCGCCCGTTTAGCGTCAATGGCAAGCAACGCAAATATATGGAAAACCTTGTCTGGCCCGGCGTCGCCACATTGTGCGGCCTGCCCGCGACCATCGCCCCGATTGCCCCGCATTCCTCCGATCTGCCAATGGGGGTTCAGATTATCGGCCCAGCCTTTGAAGACAAAACGCCAATGGCGGTGGCCCGTATGCTGGAGCAAAACGGCCATCATTTCGCTGCCCCGAAAGGCTATGACGTTTAAAAAAGGTATTAGCTGGTTTCCAGCGGCGAGAGATGTTCTTCACCCTCAGGGTCTTGGTGCAGCAACACTTCGGCCCCGGGAAACTTAGCCACCACCATAGCTTCTGCCGCATCGGAAATACTATGCGCCATAGACAAAGACATCTGCCCGTCTAATTCAATGTGACACTGAATAAAACTGCTCAGCCCCGAGCGACGGGTGCGCAAATCATGAATGCCCAGCACTTGCGGGTGCGACAGCAAAATTTGCTTAATCTGCTCGCGGTCTTCGTCGTCCAGTTCACGATCCATCAGCTGATCGGCGGCGCTGGTGAAAATCGACCACGCACTGCGGGCCAGAATAATCGCCACAATAATACCCAACACCGGATCAGCATAAGGCATGCCGAACTGACCCGATAAAACCAACGCCATAATAACGCCGAGATTAATCAGAATATCACCCGTGTAATGCGCGCTATCGGCTGAAATGGCCACTGATTTTGTGGATTTAGCAACCCGACGCTGTACCAGAACCAGCCCGAAAGTCAGCACAATAGAGACCAGCATCACGGCAACACCAACATCGCTGTGGCTAATCGGTTGCGGGTCAATAATCGCTAAGACCGCTTCATAAACCAAAAACACCGCCGCCAGCGACAACATCGCGCCCTGCACCAAGGCGGCCAGTGCTTCGGCTTTGCCGTGGCCGAAACGGTGTTCTTTATCGGCCGGTGTCTGGGCATGGCGAATGGCAAAGAAATTCATCACCGAGAGCGACAAATCCATCACCGAGTCGAGAAACGAGCCAAGCATCGCCACTGATCCGGTAAACACCCAAGCCACCGCTTTGATGACAATCAACACGCTAGCGACAATAATCGCCAGCAGCGCCGTGCCGCGCACGCGCTTGCCCGGTTCATGACCGAGATGATCGTGATGCGTTGAATGGTCGTGTGTGTGGCTCATATAAAGACTGTAGCAGATTCACTAACGATTCAGAAACCGCCGATTAAGGATAAAGCCGCTCGGTTTGCCAATCATCCTCGGCACGCGCGCGGCGATAGACCACGCGGTCATGCAGACGATGGGCGCCATCGCGCCAAAATTCTATGCGCAAGGGGGTAATTCTTGTGCCCGACCAATGCGGCGGGCGCGGCACCTCGCCATCGCCAAAGCGCGCCGTTGCCTCATCGACAGCCGCTTCCAAAGCGGCACGGTCGGCAACCGGACGCGATTGCTGCGAGGCCCATGCCCCGATTCGGCTGTCGCGGCCACGGCTTGCAAAATAAGCGTCAGCTTCTTGTTCATCGACACGGCTGGTCGGCCCTTGCACGCGCACTTGCCGGTCCAGCGTTTTCCAGTGAAAACATAAAGAGGCTTTTTGCGTCACCTCCAGCTCGCCGCCCTTCTGGCTTTGAAGATTGGTGTAAAACACAAACCCGCGCGCATCATGGCCCTTCAGCAAAACCACGCGGGCATTCGGCATGCCGTCAGCATCGACCGTCGCCAATGTCATCGCATTGGGGTCGTTTGGCTCGCTTTCGCCAGCTTCGGCCAGCCACGCGTCAAACACCGACATGGGGTCGGTTGGCGGGGCGTCGAAAATATTGTCATGCGCACTCATGCGTGTGCCTTTCGCGAAGTCGTCTCATTGTCTATATATAGTCTCATGACCTTGGCGTCCAAATATATCACCTGCTTGGCTTGTTTGTGGGTGCTAGCGTGCAGCACCAGCGTGCCATCCCATCAGTTTGCCACTTATTTCGATGCCGGCACCAAAGCCTATGATGCTGGTGACTATGAAACCGCACTGAAATACTGGCAACCACTGGCCGATAATTATGATTTGGCAGCGATGCGCAATGTCGGCCATCTGTATCGTCGTGGGCTGGGCGTCGCGCAAAATAGCCAAACCGCCATCGCCTACTATAAAGCGGCAGCTGAGCTTGGCTTTGCGCCCGCCCAATATAATCTGGCGATGATATATTGGCGCGCCGATGGCGTAGTTTATGACCGCGACAAAGCGGAAAAATGGATGCATCAGGCGGTCGTGCAGAACTACCCGCCAGCCATTGACTGGCAAGCCCGCCAAGACATGAGCATGCAACCAATGTCGGATCGTGATTTAGATAGTGCGTCAGCAGCCGAAGAAACCGCGAAAAAATAGCCTGTCGCGCCTCTAGGCTTTCCGGCCAGAGCAGTTTATACAAAGAAACAGAATTAATTGACGAAGGAACAGTCATGACAAACGGATTAATGAAAGGGAAGCGCGGCCTGATTATGGGAGTCGCCAACCAACGCTCAATTGCTTGGGGCATTGCCCAAGCCTGCGCCGATGCCGGTGCTGAGCTTGCCTTCACCTATCAGGGGGAAGCCCTCGAACGCCGCGTCAAACCGCTGGCCGAAAGTGTCAATTCAGATTTCGTCTTGCCGTGCGATGTAACAGACGAAGCAAGCATTGATGCTGTTTTCGAGGCTTTGAAAGAAAAATGGGATGATTTGGACTTCGTCGTCCATGCCATCGCCTTTGCCGATAAGGATGAATTGACCGGACGTTATGTCGACACCACTCCGGGCAATTTCCAAATGAGCCTGAATATTTCTTGCTACAGTTTCACCGCTGTGTGCAATCGGGCCGAGAAAATGATGCCCAATGGCGGCTCTATGCTGACGCTGAGCTATTACGGGGCCGAGAAAGTCATCCCGCATTACAATGTGATGGGCGTTGCCAAAGCCGCACTGGAAGCCAGCGTGCGCTATCTAGCGGCTGACTTGGGCAAACAGAATATCCGCGTCAACTCCATCTCAGCAGGGCCGATTAAAACCCTAGCGGCCGCTGGTATTAGCGGCATGCGGATGATGCTGAAATGGAATGAAGAAAACGCGCCACTGCGCCGCAATGTGACGATTGAAGAAGTCGGTAATTCGGCGCTATATCTATTGTCTGATTTGGGCGCTGGTGTTTCGGGTGAAAATCACCATGTCGATGCCGGCTATAACGCCATCGGCATGCGGATGATTACCGACGAAGAAGGGGCTTAAGCCACACCATGTCGCATAATAGTTTCGGTCATCTGTTCAGAGTAACAACTTGGGGAGAAAGTCACGGCCCGGCGCTTGGCGCGGTGGTTGATGGGGCGCCTGCGCGTCTGCCCCTTACCGAAGCTGATTTGCAACATTGGCTGGACCGCCGCCGCCCCGGGCAAAATCGTTTCACCACCCAACGCCAAGAACCCGATGCCGTCAAAATTCTCTCCGGCGTGTTTGAAGACCCCGAAACCGGCGCGCAAGTGACCACCGGCACGCCGATTCAATTGCTGATTGAAAACACCGACCAGCGATCAAAAGATTACGGCGA
>JAHEIG010000092.1 GCA_024639515.1 Rhodobiaceae bacterium
GCGACATGCACGAAACAGCCGAGATTTGCCGCCAGTCGAACCATCCTGTGTTGGTCGATATTGCCGGCAAGCTGGCCGAGGCGATTAATGTTTTGGAAGACACCACACAATGGGTGCTCGACCAAGGCCACTCGCTGGATGTGCTGGCCGGAGCCACGCCGTATCTGCGCCTATTCGCTTTGGCGGCTGGCGGGCACTATCTGGCACGCGGCGCGCATGCTGTGGTGCAAACAGAAATGGACCCTGCCTTTAGCCAGCGCAAAATGGCGACGGCGCAATTTTTCGCGCATAATATTTTATCGCAATGCAGCGGCTTAGCGGCGGCCACCATGGCGGGCAATGACATGCTCGACGATATTGGTCTCGACGCACTGGTCAGCTAAGCCCTCAATACGGCTCGCAACTCAATACGGCTCGTAACAAAGCGCAAAACTGTTTGATTTCGTTTCTTAATCGAACTCAGACTATAAACGGCTCAAGAGAACCGAAAGTAGTCGAATGAATCAAACTGATTTTGGCGCCATTATTCTGGCTGCTGGCAAGGGGACGCGTATGAAGTCGTCCTTGCCGAAAGTTTTGCACGAGATTGCCGGTCAGCCAATGCTTGGCTATGCCGTGTCTGCCGCTGTTGAGGCGGGGGCCAGTCATGTCTATCTGGTGACGGCGCCTGAGCAAGATAATGTCCGCGCTTATGCTGATGGTCTTGATGCCACGGTCATTCATTGCATCCAGCAAACCCAAAACGGCACTGGTGATGCCGTGCGCGCGGCTTTGCCAGAAACCCAATCGGGCCAGCGTCTGGTGGTAATGTTCGGCGACACGCCGCTGATGCGCGCGCCAGTGCTGCAAGCCTTGGCCAATGCCGACAGCGATATAGCCGTGCTCGGGTTTGAGCTAGACAATGCCGCCGCCTATGGCCGCATCGTGCTCGGCGCCAATGGCGCGCCGGAAAAAATTACCGAGTTCAAAGATGCCGACCCCGCCACCCGCCAGATTACGTTATGCAATGGCGGCGCCATGGGCCTGTCGCAAAATTGCTTGGCCGATCTACTGCCACAGTTAACCAATGACAACGCGCAGGGCGAATATTATCTCCCCGATTTGGTCGGGCTGGCGCATGGCGCCGGATTATCCACCCATCTGGTGATGGCCAGCGATGAAGACGCATTAGGCGTCGATGGTCGGGCAGGGCAGGCAAAGGCCGAAAAGCTGATGCAGCAAAGATTGCGGGCAGGCTTCCTTGAAGCCGGTGTGTGCATGCAAGACCCTTACAGCGTGTTCTTCAGTTTCGACACTGAGGTCGGCGACGAAGTGATTATCGAGCCGCATGTGAAAATCAATACCGGGGTGCGCATTGGCCGGGGCAGCCATATTAAAGCCTTCACCCATCTCGAAGGGGTCAGCATTGGCGAGGCGGCGCAAATCGGTCCCTATGCGCGCCTGCGCCCGGGCACAGTGGTTGGCAATGACGCCAGGATTGGCAATTTCGTCGAGACCAAAAAAGCCGCGATTGGCGACGGCGCCAAAATCAGCCACTTGTCTTATATTGGTGACGCTGAACTGGGTGCCGAGGTGAATATTGGCGCGGGCACCATCACCTGCAATTATGATGGCTTCAACAAACATATGACGATTATTGGGGCTGGCGCTTTTGTAGGTTCCAATTCTTCTTTAATTGCCCCTGTGACCATCGGGGCGGGTGCTTATGTCGGCTCGTCTACAGCCTTGTCAGGCGATGTGGCAGACGATGCGCTGGTCGTGACGCGGGCGCCTGAGCGCACGATAAAAGGCTGGGGCGCCAAGTTCAGAAACAAACATCAAGGTAAAAAAGGGTCTTAATCATGTGCGGTATTATCGGCGTTATCGGTTCCCAAAATGTGACCCAGCAAGTTGTCGACGGATTGCGGCGGCTTGAGTATCGCGGCTATGACAGCGCCGGTGTCGCCACTGTGCATGAAGGCAAATTAGATCGGCGTCGGGCCGAGGGAAAACTCAATCAGCTTGAGGCCGTTCTGGCCGACGCGCCGCTTGAGGGGGGTGTTGGTATTGGCCACACGCGCTGGGCGACGCATGGCCCGGCGATTACCAAAAACGCCCACCCGCACAGCTCGTCGCGCGTTGCCGTGGTGCATAATGGCATTATCGAAAACTACAAACCGCTGAAAGAAAAACTGGCGGCCAATGGCACGACATTCTCATCTGATACAGATACCGAAATCATCGCGCATTTGTTCACCAGCCATTTGGAAGCCGGTGATGATATCAAAACCGCGTCGATCAAAACCTTCAACGCGCTTGAGGGGGCTTATGCGGTCGGCCTGATTTTAGATGGCGACGAGGAGCAAATGGTGTTTGCCCGCCACGGCAGCCCATTGGCCATTGGCCATGGCACAGGCGCGATGTATCTCGGGTCAGATGCTTTTGCTCTGGCGCCGTTCAGCAATCGCGTTAGCTATTTGGAAAATGGCGACTGGGGCATATTGCGCCGCGATGCGGTTGAGATTTATGACGCTGACGGCAATCGCGTCACCCGCGACGTGGAGACTGTTGATGCGGCCAGCGGCATGGTCGATAAAGGCAATTACCGCCACTTCATGCTGAAGGAAATTCACGAGCAACCGGATGTGTTGTCGCGCACTTTTGGTCAATATGTGCAGCCGGAAGAACAAACCATCCGACTGCCCGAACATGAGATTGATTGGGCAAAAATTAATCGCGTGGTGCTGGTCGCCTGCGGCACCGCTTTCTTCGCCGCCAAAGTGGCGCGTAATTGGATTGAGCGCTATGCGCGTATTCCGGCCAGTATCGATATCGCCTCGGAGTTTCGCTATCGCGAAGCACCGATGGATAAAGACTGCCTCGCCGTGTTCGTGTCGCAATCGGGTGAGACCGCCGACACGCTGGCCGCCTTGCAGCATTGTAAAGATAATGGACTGCTGACCGTCGGTGTGGTCAATGTACCGGACAGCTCAATGACCCGCGAAGTCGATGTCACTTTCCCGACTTATGCCGGACCAGAAATTGGCGTTGCCTCGACCAAAGCCTTCACCGCCCAGCTGGGTGCTTTGGCCGCCTTGGCGATTGGTATTGGCCGCAGCAAGAACACGATTTCCGAAGCCGAAGAAGCGCGGCTTTGCGATTTGCTGCTGACCACGCCGCGCCTGTGCGATGAAGTGCTGCAAAGCGAGTCAGCCATTGAAGCGATTGCCCGTGGTTTTGTGAACACCCATAGCGCGCTGTTTATTGGCCGCGCCGAAATGTTTCCGCTAGCCCTTGAGGGGGCGTTGAAGCTGAAAGAGATTTCTTACATTCACGCCGAAGGTTTTGCCGCCGGTGAGTTGAAACATGGCTCGATTGCGTTGGTCGACGAATATGTCCCGATCATCACCATTGCGCCAGACGGGCCTCTATTCGAGAAAACCGTGTCCAACATGCAAGAGGTGATGGCGCGCGGCGGTCGGGTGATTATGCTGGGCAGCCAAAGCGGCCTGCAAGCCGCCGGCGCCGAATGCGAAGCCACTCTGGCGATGCCAGATTTGGACGCGTTTATCGCGCCGCTGATTTATGCCGTGCCGTTGCAATTGCTGGCCTATCACGTGGCGGTGACAAAAGGCACAGATGTCGACCAACCACGCAATCTGGCCAAGTCGGTGACGGTCGAGTAGGCGGGTACTATCAAGCTCGATTACCTATTTAGTTTACCACGCTCGAGATAAATAAATTTATATAAAGTAGTTGTCGAATTTGCGTTGTCCTCTAAGTTCAGGCGGTGGAATGTGTGAGATAACAAAAGCAATAATGAGAGTGTTTTGTTTGATGTTAGAGTCCTCCGCGCATTTCACCCCGTTTGGCTACCACCCGCTAGCGACAGATAAATATTTCCGACAAATAGGTCTTTTCCGACAAGCACGTTTTACGACAAAACAGGCGACAAAAACCGGTGAGAAAATTTGACGCCGGATTGTTTCACTCTATTTATTTCTTATGAACGAGGACGATAAAATCAAACAGCGCGCCCCCCAACCGAATGAAGTGGATCAGGCACAGCTAGAGCAAGCCATCGAAGCCGCCGCTGCGGCACTCGTCCAACGCTATGGTGAAGACGCGGAAGTGATCGCCACCTTAAGAGCGGCCGAGTTCGCCGCCGAGGGAGACACCGAAGCGCTGCACGCTTGGGACATGATTGTCGCCCAGCTCGTTGCCCAGCGTGAGGGGGCCAGCAGCCTACCCAACGCCACCATCAACTAATCCCTAAATGATTTTTTGAAACCCGCAATGCGCCGCCATGTGCCGCGATGGCGGGAAATACTTGTCAGTGAGGCGCAAGGGCGTTAGTGTTCGCAGTATCGGTTAATAACAAGAAGAAAAATTTGATTCTGTGATGATCCTTTTGCCCGTGTTTGTTTGGTATTATGTCGCGCGTTTATGTTTGCCAGATTTAATTTTATGGTAATCTTTCGCTACTAAACCAAGAGTAAGAAAAAACAAGTTTTCGGCAACACATCAACCTAAATCGCGTCTGCGTATGTTGCTTTGGTTTCTTAACGTTGTTGTTTTCGTATCTATCCGTTTGTTGTTTTGATGATCGTGCGTTGCGTCATGTGGTAGCTGGGCTTGTGGCTTGGCGCATCATGTCGCCTGTTCAGCGTCGCGTAAACCGCTTCTGTGGCCCCCGTTACAAAACAATAATAACCGCGAGGATACCTACATGTTCAGCTTAGACCCAAATACGCCGAGCTTTTTATTGGAAGGCGACACTAGTGCGGCCGTTTCAACGCCGGAAAATCAACTGGTCATTGACACCTTCTACCCACTCAATATTGAGGAGGATTTAGGGGACACGGTATCATTCTCTGTGAGTGGGCCGCACTCGTCTTACTTCACCGTCGACCAACAAGGTGTCCTGAGCTGGGCCGAGAACCCAGAACTTTCGATGGGGGCAGGGCCATACCAAGTCACTATTATCGCCACCGAATTCTATGACGGCCATCGCTCACGCACTGCGAATTTGAATCTGTTGGTCAGACTCGTTGCCGAAGATCCCGGTGGGGCGCCGATGTTGATGCCAGAGCCATTTATGGCCGATCCTTATGCGGAACCAGATGAGCTTATGACCGCACCGCCGGAGCCGGACCCAGAGGTCATCAATATCCGGCCACCAGAGGAGCCGGTGGCTATCGAGCCTTATGACGAACCAGAGGGCATTCCTGTTGCGCCGGTCGAGCCAGTCCCAATCGAGCCTTATGATGACGATCAGCAGGATTACGCCGTCATCACGCCGGATATTCTCTAGCCGCACCGCAGCGGTGACCTTGCAGATGTGAGGTCACCACAGCGGTGTGAGCGGAGCGTCTCGCCGCTGGTTTCGCAAGAGGCGTGCATAATCCAGCTTCCGCCCAAGCTCAAACTATGGCACATAGACATGAGTAAATGCGGAGCAAGGCATGACCATATCATCTGATAACCACCTCACCGGCCATACAGCTTTGGTGACCGGCGCCAGCTCGGGGCTGGGCGCGCGGTTTGCCCGCGTCTTGGCCGCCAACGGCGCCCGCGTCGTCATCGCCGCCAGACGGGCCGATAAATTGGCGGCGCTGAAAGCCGACATCGAAGCAGACGGCGGCAGCGTCCACGCCGTGGCCCTCGACGTCAACGCGATTGAACAAATCCCCAGCTTTTACGACCAGCTGGCCGAGGCCGGTTTTCTGCCCGATATTCTGGTCAATAATGCCGGTGTGAACATCACCAAACCAGCCACCGAAATCACCCCAGAAGATTACCAAGCCGTGCTCAGCACCAATTTGCAGGCGCCGTTCTTCCTCGCTACCGACTTGGCGCGCCGCCATATCAGCGCCAAAACACCGGCGCGGATTATCAATATCGCCTCGGTCGCCGGTATGCGCGTGCTGCCCGGCGTGGCGCCATATTGCATGTCGAAATCCGGCATGCTGATGATGACCCGCAGTCTGGCCCGCGAATGGGCCCGCTTCGAGATTAATGTGAACAGCATTTGCCCGGGCTATATCGAAACCGAAATCAATGACTACTGGTGGCAATCAGAAGGTGGGCAAAAGCAAATCCAATCCTTCCCGCGCCGCCGCCTGGCTGGACAAGAAGACCTCGACGGCGCGCTTCTGCTGCTGGCCGGCCCACAAGGGGCGGGCATGACCGGCACCTCAATAACCGTCGATGACGGGCAATATATCTGATAGATTGACACCATGCTTGTAGACAGCCATTGCCATTTGGATTTTGACAATTTCGACGACGACCGCGACGCCGTGCTGGCCCGCGCCCGCGACGCCGGTGTCGGCCTGATGCTGACCATCTCAACCAAAGTCACTAGAGTGCAAAGCATTATCGCGCTGGCCGAAGCCCATGAGCAGCTTTTATGCACCATCGGCATCCATCCGCATGAGGCCGGCAGCGAACCGGCCACCAGTGCTGCCGAGCTGGTGGCGCTGGCGGCGCATCCGAAAGTCATCGGCATTGGCGAAACCGGTCTCGATTATTTCTACGAACACAGCCCGCGCGACGCCCAACAGCGCAATTTCCGTGCGCATATCGACGCGGCGCGCCAATCCGGCCTGCCGCTCATCGTCCACGCCCGCGACGCCGACGCAGACACCGCCGATATTATGGAAGACGAAATGGGGAGGGGGGCATACCCAGCCCTCATCCATTGCTTCACCGCCGGGCCAGAACTGGCCAAGCGGACGCTGGACATTGGCTGCTATATCTCGATTTCCGGCATCGCCACTTTCAACAGCGCCAAAGACTTGCGCGAAACCATCGCCGCCATTCCGCTGGAGCGCTTATTGGTCGAAACCGACGCGCCGTATTTGGCTCCCGTGCCGCATCGTGGCAAGCGCAATGAACCCAGTTTCGTCGCCGATACCGCGCGCAAACTGGCCGACATTAAGGGCGTCAGCGTCGACGAACTGACCCGCATCACCACGGATAATTTCTTCACCCTGTTCCAAAAAGCCAACAGAGCGTCGATTGAGGCGCGTTTTCAGCAAGAAATGAGCGCTTAATGGGCCGCAAATTCCATATTCTCGGCTGCGGGTCATCCGGCGGTGTGCCTCGTATTCATGGCGATTGGGGCGTTTGCGACCCACAAGAGCCGAAAAACCGGCGCACACGCTGCTCAATAGCCACCACCCAGAGCAGCGAAAACGGCCAAACCAATCTGCTGATTGATACCTCGCCAGATATGCGCGAACAGCTCATTGCCGCAGATATCCGCCATTTAGACGCGGTTTTATACAGCCACGACCACGCCGACCAAACCCATGGCATTGATGATTTGCGGGCCATGGTCTACGCCAATCGCAAACGCATTGACGTGCATATGGACGCGGCAACCGCCAAAACCCTGCTGTCGCGCTTCGGCTATTGCTTTGAAACGCCGAAAAACTCCGATTATCCGCCGATCCTCAACCATATACCGATTACCGATATGGACGCGCCAATTAGCGTGTCTGGTGCCGGTGGCGAGATGGTGGCGACGCCATTTCGCCAAATTCATGGCCGTATCGACAGTCTCGGCTATCGTATTGGCGATGTCGCATATTCCAGTGATATTAGCGCGCTGCCAACCGAGAGCGAAGTTATGGTCAGCGGCTTGGATCTCTGGATTATCGACGCGCTGCGCCGCGATCCGCATCCGACGCATTTCCATCTGGCCAAAGCGCTTGAAATGATTGAGCGCTTCAAACCAAAGCAGGCGGCGCTAACCAATTTGCATATTGATATGGATTACCAGACGCTGTGTGACGAATTGCCAGCCCATATTCGTCCAGCCTATGACGGTATGGTGATTGAGGCCTAAGGCCCAATTCGGCTGGGGTGCTTAAAGCATCGATGATTAATTTGTCATAATATTTATTATGCACGAATTCTGTACAGCAGAACCCGCTACTTCCCTCAGTTTTTTTACCAGCCCTCAGCAAACCCCGCCATAATATTTGGCGCAAACCAGACTCACATCTAAGATGGTCACTCGAGCAATCAGGAGCCTACGCCCATGTCGCGCGACCCAAATCACCCCCCCATCGATCGGCTGAAGACCATCATGGCCGCCTTGCGCCATCCGGAAACCGGCTGCCCATGGGACTTGAAGCAGGATTCTGCCAGCATTGCTTCCTACACGCTTGAAGAAGCCTATGAGGTGGTCGACGCGATTGAGCGCGGCGACACGCAAGATTTGCGCCAAGAACTGGGCGATTTGCTGCTGCAAGTGGTGTTTCACGCACAAATGGCCGAAGAACAAGGCGATTTCAGCTTTGACGACGTGGCAAACGCCATTTCAGACAAGATGGAACGCCGCCACCCGCATGTTTTCGGCGATATACAGGTCGATGGCACAGATGCCGTCAACGCCAATTGGGAAGACATTAAGGCCGCCGAACGGGCTGAAAAGCACACCAATGGCGATGTTTCCGACCAGCCAGACAGCCTGATGGATGATATTCCCATACCGCTGCCAGGCCTCACACGGGCGGTGAAACTGCAAAAACGCGCCGCCCGCGTCGGCTTTGACTGGCAAACGGCGGCGCCCATTATGGCCAAATTGCGCGAAGAAATTGACGAATTCAGCGCCGAAATGCAGGCCGAAACCCAAGATAAAGCGCGGCTTACCGACGAATTTGGCGACATGCTGTTCGTCATGGCCAATATTGGCCGCCACCTGAAGCTCGATCCCGAAACCGCTGTCCGCTCAACCAATGCGAAATTTGAGCGGCGTTTTCGATTTATCGAGCAAAAGGCCACTCAAAACGGCCAATCACTGGATGATTTGAGCCTTGATGAGATGGAAGCCTATTGGACACAAAGCAAAGCGGACGTCGGCTGAGCTGAGATAATACTTTCCATTAACTCGTTATACGTCTGATTTTATTGCTAAATCTTTTTTTAAAACGGCCCTTGGTCGCTTGTGATAGCAGCACATCGACATATTGTTTGCCGTCATCGCCGACATTATGCGCCAAAACCTGCCCGTGCTCGTGCAGATAATTCAGCACATCGCCCTGCTCCGGTTTAATCGACAGGCGAAACCGGCCAGCCTGCGCTTCAAACACATCCGACACCGCCTGCAGCAAACCGTCCAGCCCCGTGCCATCAAGGGCTGAGGCCAGCACGGTTGGAATGGGGGCGCGCGCCACCCTGCTCCGGCTGGCGCTTAATTGCGCCTCATTCATGGCGTCGGCCTTGTTCAGCACTTCGATAAATTGGGTTTTTTCCGAAACGCCAAGCTCGGTGAGCACTTGCAGCACGTCGTCGCGCTGGGCTTCGCTATCGGCATGGGCGGCGTCGCGCACATGGATAATCACATCGGCCGACAGCACTTCCTCCAGCGTCGCGCGAAACGCCGCGACCAGCATGGTCGGCAGGTCAGACACAAAGCCCACAGTGTCTGACAGCATAATTTTCTGGCCGCCCGGCAGTTTAATCGCCCGCAATGTCGGGTCGAGCGTGGCAAACAGCATATCTTTGGCCATCACCTCAGATTGCGTCAGGCGGTTAAACAGCGTCGATTTGCCGGCATTGGTATAGCCAACCAGTGCCACCACCGGCCACGGCGCCTGCTGGCGGGCTTTGCGGTGCAGACTGCGCGTGCGCACCACCGATTGCAGTTTCTTTTGCACCCGCGTGATGCGGGTCTGAATCATCCGCCGGTCGGCCTCAATCTGGGTTTCACCGGGGCCACCAATAAAGCCAAGCCCGCCGCGTTGGCGTTCAAGGTGAGTCCAAGAGCGCACCAAGCGGCTTTTCTGATAGGTCAGATTGGCCAATTCAACCTGCAACCGCCCTTCACTGGTGGCGGCGCGGGCGCCAAAGATTTCCAGAATAAGCCCTGTCCGATCGAGAATTTTTACTTTCAGGCGCTGCTCAAGGTTGCGCTGTTGCACCGGCGTGAGAATGGCATCGAGAATAACCAACTCGGCCTCATGCACCTTAATCAGTGCGTGGCAGGCATCCATTTGACCGCCGCCGAGCAAGGTCGCCGGATTGGGTCTGGGCACAGGCTGCACCGCCGCATGGCAAATATCCAGCTCAATAGCGCGGGCAAGGCTTACCGCCTCCTCTAGCCGCGCCTCGGGGCTACGCGCCGCAAAGCTAAAACGGATATCAGGATGCAAGATCAGCGTCCGCGTATTGGCCGGTGCGGCGCTGGAATTTTTCTCGTCGCTAAAAATCGTCTGTCATCACTATCTGGGCGCTAAATCACGCGCCGGTTAGAACAAGCCTTTCAATAGCACGCTTGGCCACAGGTTGAAACGGGGGTGCGGCAGTTTACATGCCAATCAAATCGGCCCGATCAACGGTGTTCTGGAACAGCCGCGACGACGCCGCATCGACCATAATCCCTTTATGCCCGACCGAGCCAAGCCCTTCGGATTCGGCCTTTTTGTACACCTCAATCACCTCACGGGCGAAATCAACGTCGCTTTGGCTGGGTGAGAAGACCTCAAGCGCTGGATCAATTTGCGAGGGATGGATAGCCCATTTGCCGACCATACCAAGGGCCAGCGCCCTTTGGCATTCGACGCGATAGGCTTCGGTATTTTTGAAATCGACAAACGGCCCGTCCACCGCGTCAATGCCAGCGGCGCGCGCGGCAATGGTTACTTGATAACGCGGATAGTGGAATATATCGCCGGGATAGCTCTCATTCAGGCCGATATTTTCCATCACCAGCCCTTGGCTGGCAGCGTAATCGCCCATGCCGAAAATCATACATTCCAAACGCGCGCAACTGGTGGCGATTTTATTGACATTCTGCATCGCTTCGACTTCTTCAATCAGCACTTCGAGACCGATTTTGTTTTCCAGCCCGAGCTTCATTTCTAGCTGGGTCAGCAAAGTATCGGCGAACTGCACATCTGAGGCATTCAGCGGTTTCGGTAGCATAATCGTATCGATGTTCTTGCCGGCCTTTTCAACCACCGTGATGATATCCTCATAGCACCACTGCGTACCGATATCATTAACCCGCACACAACGCACCGTATTGCCCCAATCCAATTCATTGAGGGCGTCACAAATCGTGTCGCGTGCGCCAGCCTTGGCAGACGGCGCAACCGCGTCTTCAAGATCGCAAAACACATGGTCGGCATTCGAGGCGGCCGCCTTGCTGAGCATTTTTTCGCTGACACCTGGCACCGCCAGCTGAGAGCGGCGCAACCGCATTGGTTTTTTAGACATAAAACTCTCTCCCTAAGCGGCGCACATAGCCGCATCATGACCCCCATATTCGGCGCAAGCTTTGACGATTGCAAGACCCGTCTGCTATAATTGGCAAGATGAGCAGGAGGCAACCATGACCAAGGACACAGAACAGACAATCGCCGCAACGTGCCATTGAGGGGCCGTAGAGCTTTCGCTTTACCTGCCAAAAAGGTATTCAAGGCATACGCCGCTGCGATTGTTCCATGTGTCGACGGAGCGGCGCCATTGTGTTTAGCGTTGCGCTGGAAAATCTCACAGTGGGGCGCGGGCAAGAGGCCCTATCGCTGTATCAGTTCAACACCAAAACCGCGAAACACTATTTCTGTTCGATTTGTGGCATCTACACGCATCATCAACGCCGCTCCAACCCGCACGAATTTAGCGTCAACACGGGCTGCATTGACGGTTTCAACGCCGCCGATTATGGCGAGATTGATTTAGTGGATGGCGTCAATCATGTGCGGGATCGCTAACGCGCCCCGCCGCATGAGTGTCACAATAAAGCTTAAGCGTCTTCAGAGCCTTCGAAGACTTCGATTGGCTGGTTCGGCATAATTGTCGAAATCGCGTGCTTGTAAACCAGCTGCGAATGACCATCACGACTAAGCAGCATAGATGTTTCATCTACCCAAGTAATCGTTCCTTGCAGTTTGACGCCGTTCACGAGAAAGATCGTCAGCGGCATTTTTTGCGCGCAGACATGCTGCAAGAAAGAGGTTTCAAGGCTTGGTGAGTCAGTTTTTGACATGGGTTTTCCCAATTTTCTTTTTGGCCTAAGGGTGTGGTGGCCAGCTCGTTTTTTTAATCTGGGAACCCTACGCACCAGACATTGTTAGCGTCCTACGGCAACTGCGCCGTTAACGAATTCTTAGCTTATACAACTTTTGGGATAAATTTAACTCTTTTTCAACTAATAGTAGTTTTTTCTACAGGCTGTGACATTACCATAAAACGGTAATAATATTAATGCCTAAGGGCCGCTTTATCATAGGCGTCAGCCAATGCAGAGGCGATTGGGCCGGGTTTGCCGTCGCCAATGGTGCAACCATCGATTGAAACGACAGGAAATACACTCATCGTCGAGGCGGTTGAGAAACACTCTTTCGCCGCCTTCGCTTCATCGAGGCTGAACGGTTTTTTACTGACCGGCAAATTCTGCTGCGCTGCGAGGTCGAGAAGCACCTGCCGGACAATGCCGTTGAGAATATCATGCGTCGCCGGACGGGTGCGCAACACCCCATCGGCGTCGACAATCCACGCATTGGTCGCCGCCCCTTCGGTCACCAGACCGTCAGCATCAATCTGCCATGCTTCCTGCATATCGGCTTGGCGGGCGGTTTGTCGGGCCAAAACATTGGGTAGCAAGCTGATGGATTTAATATCGCGCCGCGCCCAGCGTTGATCCGGCACGCTCAGCACATGGATACCTTGTGTGCGAATCATCTGGCGTTTGGCCGCCGATAGAGGTCGCACGGTCATCACCAGAACTGGTTTAAGCCCCTCCGCGAAGCCGTGCTCGCGCGCGGCAACCCCGCGCGATACTTGCAGATAGAGAATACCTTCTAGGATACGATTGCGGCGCACCACTTCGCGCATCACCAATTTCAAGGCGGCGCGCGGCATCGGCGCGGCAATCGCCAATTCGTTCAAAGAATAATCGAGGCGGTCGAGATGCGCGGTTTCATCCACCAAGCGCCCTGCCCTGATGGCGCATACTTCATAAACGCCATCAGAAAACTGATAGCCGCGATCCTCAACCATAATGCCCGGCTGATTTAGCGGCTGATATTGACCATCAATATAGGCAATGCGACTCATTGGGTTTCCGTTATCTCGTAAAGCGCCAGAAGGACGAGGTGAACAACATCATCAATATCAATATTTCAATGCGTCCGGCAATCATTAAAACCGTCAGGAAATATTGCAGATAAGGCCTCATTTGCCCGAACGAGACCGACAAATCAAGCCCCGTGGTAATTGATAAGCTATTGGTCAGCGCCCCGACGACAATCGGCCAGCCATCTTCCAGCCCGATGCCAAACAGCCCGACGATAATCAGGCCACCGGCCAGAAACAGCAGAAACAGCGATGTATAGGCCCAAATAGCCGAGAAGCTCGGATCTTCCAAGCGCCGCCCATCCAGCGTCAGCGATTGCACGGATGACGGATAAGCCAGTTTCGACACCTCATTGCCAACCCCTTTGGCAAGGATAATGGCGCGCATCATTTTCATCCCGCCAGCGGCAGAAAACGCCATGCCGCCAAACAACGCCGGCAACATCAGCCAAAACACCGGCCAGGCTTGCAAGGCCGTGTTCGGCAGATAATTAAACCCAGCCGTGGTGAACAGGCTAATCGCCTGCAACAGCGCCGCACCAAAACCGAGACTATCGAGAATGAGATAACTGAGCAGCGCATAGCCGATGATTAAACCAGCCAGCAAACGCAATTCGCTATCGCGTCCGAGAGACTGCATGCGTTTGCCAACGCCGAGCAGCACCAAGGCCGGTGCGCTCAACGCCCCGATAAGGCTCAGGGTTGAAATAATCAGATGAGCAAAAGCGGTGAATTGCGTCGCCAAACCCTGCGAATGGGTGACAAAGCCGGTCGTCGAAATGGCTGATAATGCGATGCAAAATGACTCGAAAAGACCGCCGCCGGCCGCCATCACGCCAATCACGCCGAGCGCTGTCAGGCCGGTATAAATTGGCCCGATAAGCCGCATTGGCCGCCCTAGCCGCTCCGACAAGGACGCCTGCTCACCATTTTGCAGCAGCGGGCTACCAGTCAGGCTGAGCCCGCTGACTTCCATCGGCGCCAGCACCGCCACGGCGAAAACCAGTGTCCATAGCCCGCCAATCCAGCCGAGCAAGCTGCGCCACAGCAAAATCGGCGCCGCCTCGATTTCAGGATATTGCATCACCGTGCCGCCCGTCGTCGTCAGGGCCGAGACGGTTTCGAAATAGGCCTCGCTTAGGCCGACCACTTGCGAGGCAGCGGTCATTGGCAGGCTGGCCACCCATGGCAACAGCGACCAGAACAAAATAATGATCAACACCAGTTCAATTTCTTTTGCCGCCGCTTTACGCGCCGACCGCCCCGATAACAGCATGGCACCCGACACAAAGGCGGTTAGCAACAGGCCAATGGTGAAATTGCGCGCCAACACATCATGGCCGAGCCATATCGACTGCACCAATGGCAGCACCATCAGCAAGGCGAGGATGATGCCGCCATAGCCAAGCGTGTAGATAATGGCCCCTAAGCGCATGTTATTTCTTTTCTGGTTCGAAGAGTTTCTCGGCAGCCTCAAGCTCTGAGGCCATGACAAACAGGACAACGTGGTCTCCGCCCTTCAACTCCATACTCCCATGCGGCTTGATCAGTTCCTTGCCGCGTCGCACAAACCCGAAGCGAATACCATCCGGCAGGTCGAGCCCGCGAATTTTGGCATTGGCCAAAGGCGAGCCTTCTTGAATTTCAATTTCCAGCACTTCGGCTGAGCTGTCGCCAACCGCATGCACCCGCATCACCCGCCCGCGCCGCACATGGCCTAGAATTGAGGAAACCGTAATGGCGCGCGGATTAACCGCCACTTCCATGCCGAATTGGCCAGCCAGATTGAGGAAACTCACATCATTGACCAAACACATGCCGCGCTGGCAGCCCTCCTGCAGCGACAGCATGGTGGTCAGCACATTGAC
>JAHEIG010000104.1 GCA_024639515.1 Rhodobiaceae bacterium
AACAAATCCATTTCGCGGCCAATTTTGCGGTGGTCGCGCTTTTCGGCTTCCTCGATCATATGCAGATAATTTTTCAGGTCTTTTTCATTGCCCCAGCAAGTGCCGTAAATGCGTTGCAGCATTTCATTATTGCTGTCGCCGCGCCAATAGGCACCGGCCAGTTTGGTCAGCTTAAAGGCTTTGCCGAGCTTGCCGGTCGATGGCAAATGCGGGCCACGGCACAAATCTTTCCAAGCGCCTTGGCGATAAACGCTGACATCTTCGCCTTCGGGAATGCTTTCGATAATCTCGGCCTTATAGTCTTCGCCAATTTCTTTAAAATGGGCGATGGCTTCGTCGCGTGGCCATACTTCGCGGACAATATCTTCATTGCGGGCGACGATTTCGTGCATTTTAGCTTCGATGGTTTCCAGATCATCAAGGTGAAACGGGGTTTCGCGAGCAAAGTCGTAAAAGAAACCGTTTTCGATAACCGGCCCAATGGTCACTTGCGTGCCGGGGAATAATTCTTGCACCGCTTCGGCCATGATATGCGCGCAATCATGGCGCATTACGTCGACACCTTCTTCGTCATTGGCGGTAATCACGGCGATATCGGCATCGGCCTCAATGCGCGTGGTGAGGTCAACCAATTCCCCATTCAGCTTCAGCGCCAGCGCTTTCTTGGCCAGCGACTTGGAAATCGACTCGGCAAAGGCGCGGCCATCGAGCGGCTCGTCAAACTGGCGTGTGGCGCCATCGGGTAACGTCAAAGTAATCATTTTGTCTTATCCGCTTTGTGTTTAGGTGTCGGCTTGGGGTTCGCGTGGTTGAACCTTCCATGGTGCATACCAAGCTCCGCGCAAAATCTCAACAGGAACTGGGTCAAAACCGTGTGATCCACCTAATTTTTCATAAGGATGGCATCGACTAAGACGTTTCACGGTCAACCAGAAACCGGCCCAGACGCCATGCGCCGAGACTGCGCCGACGGCATATTCCGAGCATGACGGGGCAAACCGACAGCGCGGGCCAATGATTGGCGAGATAACCAACCGGTAGAAAAACACCGGCAGCAGAACCACAAAATGAAAGACACGTTGCCACATGGCGGCTAGCATATCACAAGCGCAAGCGTGACGAGAGAAAAACGGCAGGGAGGCCAAATGGAAGACCTAAATTACCGCTTTCAGTCAGAACTGATTATCTCCGTGTCGAAAAAAGGCACGGCATGGCATTTCCTTGTGGTGCCCAAAGATGACGCCGACCATATGCGGTTTTTCGCGGCGCATTTGCAGCGCGGCTTTAAATCGCTAAAGGTCGATGTGACGATTGGCGAGACCAGCTGGCGCACCTCGGTGTTTCCGAGCACCGATCGCGGCTCTTATATTTTGCCAGTGAAAAAGAATGTCCGCGACCGCGAGGGTTTAAGCGCTGGCGATAGGGTTGAGGTCGCGTTGAAAGTGATTGAATAGGCTAGACGCCCAATTGCGCCAGACAATCTTCCACCGCGTCGAAGGTCAGCAGGGTTGAGGCGTGGCGATTACTATAATCGCGCACCGATTGCAAAACTTCTAAATCTTGCCAGCGGCCTTCTGGGGCCGGGCCATTTTCTTTCAGCATGGCGCGCATGGCTTTGCCGACGCGGCGTAATTCATCCGGCGTTGAGCCGATAATCTGGCGCCCCATCACCGAGCTGCTGGCTTGGCCCAAAGCGCACGCCTCAACCTGATGAGCAAAGGCGCTGACTTTGCCATCTTGCAGCGCCAAATCGACATGCACTTTCGAGCCGCATAAGCGCGACACCGCGTCAGCCGAAGCCTGCGGGTCGGCCAGCGTGCCAATATGAGGAATATCCGCCGCCAGTTTCAAAATCCGCTGATTGTAAAGCTCGTTCATCATCTGTCTAAGCTAGGCCGAAACGGGTTATCTGGCGAGACACCCAGCGCCGTGAGGGCGTCGCGCGCGGCATCGGCGGCGGCGTAGTCTTTAGCGGCGCGGGCGCTTTGGCGCTCGGCGATCAGACGCTCCACCTCAGTGTGGTCGACGCTGCTGTCATCGGTGGCGAACCAGTCGGCCGGGTCTTGTTGCAACAGCCCCAAAACCTTGCCGGCATTCAACAAAGCGGCTTTTTTCGCAGGCGTCGACACATCTTTGGCCAGAACAAATAATTCAGCCAGTGCTTTGGGGGTGTTCAAATCATCGCACAGCGCCGCCAGAAAACCCGCTGGCAAATCGCCAGCCGTCACGTTTTCCAGCGCCTCGTCGGCGACAAACGCGGCATCGCGCAGGGCGCCATATAGCCGGTCGAGATTTTTCATCGACTGGGCCAAAAGCTCATCGGTGAAATCTAATGTTTGGCGATAATGGCCTTGCAGCAGGGCCAAGCGGATGGCTTCGCCGCGCGTGGTTTGCAGCAATTCTTCTACCAACACGATATTGCCCAGCGATTTGGACATTTTCTCGCCACTCATATTGAGCATGCCATTATGCAACCAGAAACGGGCCAAGGGGGCGTCATGCGCACACCGGCTTTGCGCCGCTTCGTTTTCGTGATGCGGGAATTGCAAATCAGCCCCGCCGCCGTGAATATCAATGGTCTCACCAAGATGGCGTTTAATCATCGCCGAGCATTCAATATGCCAGCCCGGGCGACCACGCCCCCACGGGCTATCCCAGCCCGGCAAATCGGCCGATGACGGCTTCCACAGCACAAAATCACCGGCATCGCGCTTATACGGCGCCACTTCAACGCGCGCGCCGGCAATCATTTCGTCCCGATTGCGGCCCGACAGGCTGCCATAGTCAGGGTCGCTGGTGACATCAAAAAGCACATGCCCTTCCGCCTCATAGGCGTGGCCTTTGGCGATAAGCTCTCTGGTCATGGCGATCATTTCAGCGATTTCATGCGTCGCATGCGGCTCAATATCCGGCGGCAACACCCCAAGCTGGCCCATATCATCCATATATTGCTTGTGATAGCGGCTGGTAATTTCGGAGATATCAACCCCTTGCTCGGCCGCTTTGGCGTTAATTTTATCGTCAATATCGGTGATATTGCGGGCATATACGACATTTGGATAAAGCGCCCGCAACACCCGCACCAGTACATCAAACACCACCGCCGCACGGCCATTGCCAATATGGTGGGCGCCATAAACCGTCGGCCCGCAGACATAAATCGTCACGCGGTCGGGGTCAGCCGGTGTAAACGCCTGTTTTTCGCGCGCTAAGCGATTGTGTAATGTCAGTTGTGTACTCATGTGCGTGCTCTTTTGCCTGCGTATCGGCGCACCATAAATAGCTGTTCGGCTTAGGGCAAGCGGCTTCGTCAGATTAAATCATTGCCGCTGTTAAGTCAGCTTTTCTGAGGCTTTACTTGAATGATACCCGTGACCCGCCTATATTTAAGTTAAGTTCTTAAAGGACTTGTTTGTCCAGGCTGTGCATTCATGCAAATCCCTGTGCAAATTTGTAGTGGCGGCGTATGAAGCGTTTTATGGCATGTAGCCATAACCAGCTGAAGGCCACGGGAGAAACGGGCCATCAGCAGCCCAGCGCGATACAGGGCGTATTCCCTGGATGAATGGGCGAAATTATGGATGCAAAAGTAAATGGCGCGAACACGCCAAAAGCCAGAGAACGGGACGTAAAAGTGGAAAAACCATCACGCGACGAAGCTGAAGCGGCAGTCCGCACGCTCATTGCATGGGCCGGCGACAACCCAGAACGCGAGGGGCTTGTTGATACCCCTAAGCGCGTCGTAAACGCCTATACAGAATTTTTCGCAGGCTATGACGAAAACCCAGATCAGGTATTGGGTCGTACTTTCGAAGATGTCGAAGGCTATGACGATATGGTGATGCTGCGCGACATTTCGCTGGAAAGCCACTGCGAGCACCACATGGTGGCCATTCTCGGTAAAGTGCACATTGCCTATATGCCGGTCAATAAAGTGGTTGGCATTTCGAAATTGGCCCGTGTCATCGAAATTTTCGCCAAACGCCTGCAAACGCAAGAAACCATGACAGCGCAGATTGTCGATTGCATTCAGCGCGTCTTGGAGCCAGCCGGTGTCGCCATTTTGGTCGATGCCAAGCACCAATGCATGACCACACGCGGCATTAAAAAGCCCGACGTGGCGACGGTGACGACACAATTTACCGGCGTTTTTGCAGAAGATCCGCGCATGGAAGCACGTTTCCTTGCCATGATTACCGGCTAGCTCTATAAAGCCCATAAATTAATTAAGGGTTTTAAAAATGTCTGGACCATTCGCACCGCGTGAAACCATTGAACAGGTGGAAGAAGGCCAAGTGTTGGCTCCGAAATTCGACGCTAACGGCCTGATTCCTGCCGTCACCACTGACTATGATAGTGGCGAGCTGCTAATGCATGGCTTCATGAATGAAGAAGCGCTGAAGCAAACCATCGCCACCGGCGAAGCGCATTACTACTCGCGCTCACGCGAAGCGATTTGGCACAAAGGCGCGACCAGCGGTCTGGTGCAAGATATTGTCGAAATGCGCATTGATGACGACCAAGACTGTGTTTGGTTGCGTGTGCGTGTCGGTGGCAATGGCGCCAGCTGCCACGTCGGCTATCGCTCGTGCTTTTATCGCTCTTTGCCGACCGGTGACCTGCCCGATACGCCAGTCGCGTTGGGTTATGAGGAAGATGAAAAAGTCTTCGACCCGCTTGATGTCTATGGCGACGCGCCAAACCCAACCAAGCTTTAGCCTGAGGTAATATATTCCTTTAGTGCCTGCGCCTCGCGCTCGGTTTCATTAATCCGGTGATTGACCAAATCGCCGAGTGAGATGATGCCGCATAGCGCGCCTTCTTGCATCACGGGCAAATGCCGGAACCGCATTTCTGTCATCATTTCCATGGCTTCTTGAACCGATGTGTCGAGCGTCACGGCAGTTGGGCGCTCGGACATATGCTCAGATACTGGATCATCCAGCACTCTGGCGTCGGCCCGCGCCACCGCCCGCATAAAGTCGCGCTCGGTAAAAATGCCTTCGCAGCTTTTCTCGCTCGACGTCACAATAACCGCACCAATCTGATGTTTATCCATGACTTGCAGGGCATCGCGCAGGCTAACCCGTGCCTCCACCGAAATCACTTCAGCGCCTTTGATCCTCAAAATTGCCGGTATTGTCATGCTGCCCCCCCTGTTTCACTTAATTGTGTGACAGAATGCGTCGCAAGGCAAGTCTCGGGCAACGCCGCTGGCGCCGCGCGGGGCCCACATTAGGCCTATTGCCGGCCTTTCCAGCCGCCATAATCGACATTTCCCGGGCCGCCAGACGGCGATAAAGGGGTTTTATCAAACCAGCCGATGAGCAACAGACCGGCGACAAATCCCAGCATATGCGCCACCCATGCGATATTGGCCGGTGCCCCATTCGGGGTGCCCACGCCCAGCGGGCCAAGCAGACCAAACACCACATTGGCGCCCAGCCAAATGGCGATAAACAGCAAAACCGGCCCGCTTTTGAACACGCCGCTCAACGGCAGCAATCGTTGATGCGCCCGCCCCTCTGGCCCCGTCGTCCACGCGCCGGACTGAAAAGCAAAACGCGCCGCCGCCCCGACCATGCCAGCGACACCGCCAGAGGCGCCAATAATCGGTATTAAATAATGCGCTTCACTGGCGACAAACACTTCGCCCAGACCGGCAATCGCCGTGCATAAAATCAGCATCACCAAAAACCGCCGCCAGCCAAGCCGTTGCGCCACCGGTGAGGCAAAGGCCAATAAAAACGCGCTGTTCATCAAACAATGCGCCCAGCCGCCATGCAGCAGGCCATAGGTCCATAAATTGCCAATGCCTTTGCCAAGGCCACCGGGCAGGCCTTCTAGCCCGGGCTCAAAAAACCGCGCCGGAAACAGCCCCAATTCGACAATCAGCGCCACCTCAACCGTGCGCCCGCCCAGCGATATCAGGGCTTGCACCCCAATCAGCACGCCAATCAGCAGCAGAACCACTTTCGGGGCGCGCAACATCGGCTGGTGGTCGTCTGTCTCACGCATGGTTTTGCGCCGCCATCAGCGCCGCCTCAACCAAAGGCAGGCGGTCATTGCCGAAATACATATCCTCGTCATTAATAAACATGCTCGGCGAGCCAAACCCGCCACGGGCAATCAATTCTTCGGTGTTGTCGCGCAGGCGGGCTTTCACCTCATCGCTTTGCATGGCCTCGGCCAGCTCTGCCGCATCCAGCCCAACGCTTTCAGCAATCGCGGCGATTTCTTCTGGCTGGCTGATGTCTTTCAGCTCGCCCCAATAGGCCTCAAAGGCGGCTTTGGCAAAAGCTGGCAGACAGCCCTTATCAAGCGCCACAAAACAGGCCCGCATAATCGCCACCGCGCGCACCGGAAACACTGGCGGATTGCCGATTTTCACATCGCAAAATTTGGCCCAATCGCGCAGATCTTTGACGTAATAACGCCCTTTCACCGGATGCGGATTGGCCCGTTGTTCATAAACGCTTTCATTGACCGCGTTAAACACACCGCCGACCAAAATCGGCTTCCAAATAATATCGACCCCGCAGCGCGCCGCCACATCCTCGACTTGCGAGAAAGCCAGATACGTCCACGGACTTGAGACATCGAAGAAAAACTCGAATTTGGTCATGCTGTTTCCGATAATTGTTGCGGCGGCAAGAAAGACTTGGCCCGCATATGGTCAGAGATTTTCTCGGCCATCATAATGGTTGGCGCATTGGTGTTGGCACCGACCAAGGTCGGCATCAGCGAGGCATCAACAACCCGCAAGCCCTCAACCCCGTGTACCTGACCATGTTCATTGGTCACCGCCGTGTCGTCTTTGCCCATTTTACAGGTGCCGACAGGGTGATACAGCGTCTCGCCCGTGGCGCGAATCCACGCATCCAGCTCGTCATCATTATCGACATTCACATTAGGCCCGGGTTTCAACTGGGCACCACGATATGGGTCAAAAGCCGGTTGCATGAACACACGCCGGGTTTCGCGGAAACCGTTGCGAATATCAATCACATCTTGTTCATGGGTCAAATAATTCGGATGCAAAGCCGGCGCATCGTCAGGGCTGGCCGATTTCAGCGTGATATAGCCACGGCTTTCAGGGCGGCAGCCATAAACGATAGACGAGAAACCATGGCGTTTCTGAATCTCATCGCGACCATGCTGGTCGGTAACCGCCACCGAGACATAGTGAATTTGCATATCAGGAATTGACTTGCTGGGGTGCGATTTGAAAAACGCCCCAGCCGCTGTCGGCGGATAAGCGGCATCGCCTTTGCCCATCAATAAATATTGAATGCCGGCCAATTGCGTGCGCCACCAAACGGCGGAACGGTGCAATGTCACATCTTGGGTACATTCAAACTGACTGACCACACCATAATGGTCTTGCATGTTCTGCCCGACGCCTTTTAATTCGTGCACCATTTCAATGCCGTGCGGGGTAATATCTTGTGCCGCGCCGACGCCGCTGCGCATTAAAATTTGCGGCGAGTTGAGGGCCCCAGCCGACAGCACAACCTCGGCATTGGCATAGACCACGCGCTCCTGCCCTTTTTGGCTAAACGACACGCCAACCGCGCGCTTGCCTTCAAAAATCACCCGATTAACCGTGACTTCTGTTTCGGTGAGCAGGTTTTTGCGCTTCAAAACCGGATGCAGATAAGCCCGCGCCGAGCTGCAGCGTTTGGAGCCACGCATGGTGTGCTCATAGCGCGAAAACCCTTCTTGGCTTTTGCCGTTGAAATCTTTGGTTAGCGGAAAACCGGCTTGCTGGCCTGCTTCCACGAAAACATCGAGCAGGACATCATTGCTGCGCTGAGATTTTTGCACCGATAGCGGGCCGCCTTTGCCGTGATAGTCTTCATCGCCATCGCCGGAGAAATCTTCAGCCCGACGGAAATAAGGCAACACGCTTTCATATGACCAACCGGCATTGCCCAGTTGGCTCCAATGGTCGTAATCCCATGAATGGCCGCGCGTATAGACCATGGCATTAATCGACGACGAGCCGCCCCAACCACGACCACGTGGCCAATACATTTGACGCCCGCCTAATTGTTCTTCGGCTTCTGTTTCAAAGCCGTAATTTTGATCATTCTTCTCTGGCACTAATTGCGAGTAACCGGCCGGCATATGAATGAACATATTGGTGTCTTTTTTACCGGCTTCGAGAAGCAGCACCGTGTTGTTTTCATCTTCCGATAAACGGTTGGCCAGCACGCAGCCAGCGCTACCCGCGCCGACGATTATATAATCTACCCGATCACTCATTTTCTAACTTATCTCCCGTAAGTTGGTTTTATATGTCTGCCAGTTTTCAACATAGTGCTGGGCCGACGCAACCATCATTTTGCGGTTGTTTTCGTCAAGCGTGCGCACCACTTTGCCGGGCATGCCGAGCACCATAGAATTATCTGGAATTTCTTTGCCCTCGCCGACCAGCGCATGCGCCCCAATCAGGCAATTACTGCCAATTTTGGCACCGTTCAAAATCGTCGCGCCAATGCCGATGAGCGAGTCATCGCCAATCGTGCAGCCGTGCAACATAGCTTGGTGACCGATGGTGACATTGCGCCCGACGGTCAGCGGAAACCCCATATCCGTGTGCATCACCGAGCCGTCTTGCACATTGGAATTTTCGCCAATGGTAATCAGCTCATTATCGCCCCGCAAAATCGCGCCAAACCAGACGCTAGCGTTTTCTTCGAGTTTAATCGCGCCCATCACTTGCGCGTCGGGTGCGACCCAAAAATTTCCGGATTCTGGGAACTGCGGCGCGCGTTCCCCCAAAGCAAAAATCGGCATGTTCTCTCCCCATCGATTAAGTGATATTCACGGAATATCTGCCCTTCAGACCCTTCACCCTAAAGGCAAATGAGCGTCAGTCGAGGATAAACCTCACCAAAGGGCATTATATCGTAGGCTGTGAGAGCGATTAAACGGTTGGTAGATCGAAGTCGAGAATCGCCATGCTGAACGCATAAGAAACTTCGCCTTCATCGTCATCGCGGAACAAAGTGCCGAGAAATTCATCTTCCAGAAACACTTCGACCATATCGTTCTTCGGCCCGCGCTTGAGGTTAAACCCCTCACTCTGGAATTTTAGCCGCAGATAAGCCTGCACCCGGAGAATTTCATCGCTATCCATTAGACGCTCCTAACACCTTGTTACATTCTCGCTCAACCTATTGAGCCGTGTAGCCGCCGTCAACAACCAGTTCTGTGCCGGTGACCCATGACGACTCATCGGAGGCCAAAAACAACACCGCATTGGCAATATCGCGCGGCGCACCGAGGCGACCGAGCGGCGTTTGCATGGTCAGCATATCGATGGCTTCGTTTTCGCCCGGCATGAAACCGCTATCAACAGCGCGTTTCAAGCCTTCGCGCACCAGCTCAGTGACAACAAAGCCCGGATGCACAGAATTCACCCGAATGCCATATTCCAGCGTCGCCATTTCTACTGCCATGGCTTTGGTCAGCAGCCGCACCCCGCCTTTGGCGGCGTGATAGGGGGCTTGCCCGGCCGAGCCGACAATGCCGTAAATCGACGAAATATTAACAATGCTGCCGCCTTTTTCTTTCATCAGCGGGATGGCGTGTTTACAGCCGAGAAACACCGCATCGAGGTCAATGCCGACAACTTTGCGCCATTGCTCCAGCGAGGTTTCTTCCATCACTGTCGCGTCATGGGCGATACCGGCATTATTAACCAGAATATCCAGCCCGCCAAAAGCCTCCTTAGTGGCGGCATAAGCGGCTTTCCATTGTTCTTCATCGAGCACATCATGGGTAACGAAACGCATATTCTCATGCGCGTGCACCAAAGCCTCGCCTTCCTCCTGCAAAATATCGGTGACCATGACATTGGCCCCCTCTGCATGCAGAATGCGCGCCATTTCGGCACCCAGCCCGCGCGCTGCCCCTGACACGAATGCCGTTTTTCCTTCTAATCTTCCCATAATACTCTCCCTTTTCCGACCAGGTGGCCGACACTTACGGTTAAAATGTTGACTGTTAAATTTCGTAATTATCCGAGCGTTCGACGCTATGATCCATTTGCCGCGACGGTTCTCCCGAGCTGACTTTACCGACCACTTTGGCCGGCACGCCCACCGCCGTTGAAAACGCTGGCACGTCGGTCAGAACCACACTGCCGCCGCCAATTTTGGCGCATTTGCCAACCCGAATATTGCCCAGCACTTTGGCGCCGACAGAAATCAACACGCCATCGCCGATTTTCGGATGCCGGTCGCCGCCCTCTTTGCCAGAGCCGCCCAGTGTCACTGAGTGCAACATTGAGACATCATCGCCGACAACAGCCGTCTCACCAATCACCACGCCGGTGGCATGGTCGATAAACACGCCCTTGCCAATTTTCGCGGCCGGGTGAATATCTGCCTGAAATACTTCCGAGGCGCGGTTTTGAATATACAGCGCCATACCGCGACGCCCTTGATTGATCAACCAATGCGCCGCCCGATACGCCTGCAAGGCCAAAAAGCCTTTGAAATAAAGCACCGGATCGAGATAGGCGCGGCAGGCGGGGTCGCGGTCAAAATGGGCGATAATATCGGCCCGCATGGCCAAGCTAAAATCGCCATCTTGATGAAACGCTTGTTCAAAAACATCGCACAAATTACTGGCGCCGATTTCTGAATTTGCCAGTTTCTCCGACAAATGCGCGGCAATCACCGTCTCTAGGCTGTCGTGTTTGAGCACGGTGGCGTGGATAAAACCGGATAACGCCGTCTCTTCAGTGGCCAAGTCTTGGGCTTCTTCTCGGACCCTCTCCCAGACCGGATCTACGCGGTCGAGCTGCGAAGCTTCGTCTAACATAATATTCTCCATTCCCGCGACTATACGTTGCGCGGCAGTAGCGCTAACGATACCATTGGCTTTCAAATTCATGCAAGCCATCAATCAGTTAAACATCATGCCCTTTGTATCGACGCAAAATCTCAACATTTATTACGAGCAAGCCGGTGACGGCGTGCCATTGCTGGTCTTCGGCGGTACGGGCGGCGATTTGCGCCGCAAACCGAGCATTATGGACACCGTATTGGCGCGGCGTTTCCAGCTCACCTGCCACGACCAACGCGGCCTCGGACAAAGCGAAAAACCTGCCGATGGCTATACTATGCAAGCCTATGCCGATGATGGCGCCAACCTGCTGGAAGCGCTGGGCATTGAGCGGGCGCATGTTTTGGGGCTGTCTTTCGGCGGTATGGTGGCGCAGCATTTCGCCCTGACCCACAGCGCCCGTCTGTCAAAACTGGCCTTATTCTGCACCGCGCCGGGCGGGGCTGGCGGCGCGTCTTATCCGCTGCATGAACTGCTCGACCTCGACGAAGAAACAGGCCTGCGCACGCGGCTGAAATTATATGACACGCGCCTTGATGATGCGTGGATTGATGCCAATCCGGAATTTGTCGAGATGGCTCGCGCCGCCAGCAATCGCGCGGCATTTGACGACGACCCACACCGCGAGCGTGGCGCCATCGGACAATTTCACGCCCGCGCCGGACATGATTGCTGGGCGGCGCTGGGCGACATCACGGCACCGGTTTGGCTGGCTGGCGGGGCGTTTGATGGTATCGCCACCCCGCAAACCATGCAAAATATGGCCACCCGCCTGCCCCATGGGCAGCTTACATTTTACCAAGGCGGACATTTGTTTATGACGGAAGACGCGCAGCCGTTTAAAGATGTAGCCGATTTCTTTAGCAGCGAGGGCAAAGCGCCATGAGCCAGTCAGACATCCAAATTGAAACCGGCGCCAAGCGCCTAAAGGCCCACATCACGGCAACCGATTTTGGCGCTGTCGGGCATATTTGTTTTTCCTATCCCGAGCGGCTGAACGCGGTTGACCTTGAGGGTTGGCTGGCCCTGCCGGCGTTAATTGACAAACTGCAAGCGCAAGATGATGTGCGGCTGATTGTGCTCAGCGGGGCGGGCGGCAAAGCCTTTGTTGCAGGCGCTGACATCACACAATTTGACGAAGCATTTTCCGGCCCCAATGGCGCCACTTATGACAGCGCCACGGTGGACGGGTTTGACGCCATCGCCAACTGCCGCGTGCCGACACTGGCGGCGATTGAAGGCCATTGCATTGGCGGCGGCCTTGGCATTGCGCTGGCCTGCGATATCCGCCTGGCCCGCGCCGATAGTCAGTTCGGTATTCCGGCCGGACGCCTCGGGCTGGCTTATCCGGCCAATGCGACGCAACGTTTGGTCGATACGGTCGGTGCGTCATTTGCCAAGGAAATTATTTTCACGGCTGGCACATTTTCCACCGATGAGGCGTTGACCATGGGGCTGATCAACCGCGTCTGTGCGGCAGCGGATTTCGCCGCCGAGCGCGACGCGCTGATTGCACAAATTTGCGCCAATGCGCCGATGAGCTTGCAGACCTCAAAATTTATTATTGAAAATCCGCAAGCTGCGGACGAAGATGTGTCAAACAGATTAAGCGCTTGTTTGGATAGCGAAGATTACGCCGAGGGGCGGCGCGCCTTCATGGCCAAACAAACGCCAGTCTTTAACGGTAAATAGGGAGAGTATTATGGATTTCACAGGACAAGTTGCCATCGTCACAGGCTCGTCAGCCGGTATCGGCGCCGACGCTGCTTTAGGCATTGCCAAACATGGCGGCAAAGTCGTGGTCAATTATGCCTCCAACCAAGCCGCCGGTGAAGCGATTGCCGCCAAATGCAAAGAGCTGGGCGGCGATGCCATCACTGTCGGGGCCGATGTGTCGGAAGATGCAAATTGCAAAATGCTGGTCGATGCGGCGATGGACACATGGGGTCAGCTCGACATTCTGGTCAATAATGCCGGCACCACGAAATTCATGAATCACGACAATCTTGAAGGGCTGGACAAAAATGATTTCGAGCAAATCTATGCGCTCAATCTCATCGCCCCTTATCAAATGGTCAAACAAGCGCGCCCACACATGAAAAACAGCGACGCCCCGTCTATCGTCAATATTTCGTCTGTGGCGGGTGTGCGGGGCATTGGCTCATCCATCGCTTATGCCGCCTCCAAGGGCGCGTTGAACAGCGCCACCATGGCGCTGGCCCGGGCTTTGGGCAAAGACAAAATCCGCGTCAATGCGGTGTGCCCGGGCTTTGTCGGCACAGATTGGTTCCGCAACGCGCTGGGCGAAGAAGCCTTTGCCGCGATTTCCGACGCGCAACGCCAACTCACGCCGATGAATCAAGTGGCTGGCAGTGAAGATATTACCGGCCCAATTATGTTTTTTGCCAGCCGTCACAGCCAGCATGTGACCGGACAATTATTGGTCGTCGATGGGGGTATGCTGCTGGGCATGCCGTTTAGCCAATAGGCGCGACGCCGACACAAACAGGATAAGATCGACATGAACAGCTCAGACCTCAAAAAACAAGCCTGCGACGCAATCGACGCGATGGCCGAAAAGCTGATTACCGCCAGCCATGATATCCATGCCAATCCGGAGGTCGCGTTTGAAGAAAAATTCGCCCATGGCCTGCTGACCGATCATGTCGAGGCTGAGGGGTTGAGCGTCGAGCGCCACGCCTGTGGGCTTGAGACCGCCTTTATCTCAGAATTCGGCGAAGGCGACGCGCTTGTCGGAATTTTGTCTGAATATGACGCCCTACCCGGTATCGGCCATGCCTGCGGCCATAATATTATCGCCACAGCCGGGCTCGGCGCATCCATGGCGCTGGCCAAACTTGGCGCCAAGCTGCCGGGCCGCGTGCGCTATCTCGGCACACCAGCCGAAGAACGCGGCAATGGCAAAGAATTAATGGCCCGCCAAGGGGCTTTCGACAATCTCGACGCGGCGATGATGGTGCACCCTGCCGGCGTTGATTTGATTACCATGCCAAGTCTGGCGGTCAATGAAGTGCGGGTCACTTACACAGGCCGCTCGGCGCATGCCTCGGCCATGCCGCATGCTGGCTTGAACGCGCTTGATGCGCTGGTCACCGCCTATCAATCCATCGCCCAATTACGCCAGCATATTCGCTCGAATGAGCGCATTCACGGCATCGTCAATGAAGGTGGGCTGGCCCCGAATATCGTGCCAGACCGTGCGGTTGGCACATTTTACGTCCGCGCACCCGATGGGCTGAGCTTGGCTGATTTGAAACAGCGTGTGAAAAACTGTTTTGAAGCCGGTGCTTTGGCCGCCGGTTGCGAGGTCAAGATCGACTGGGCGGTCGGCGATTATCTGGAAATCAAAGACAGTTGGGAGATTGCCGCGCGCTATCAGCAAAATGCGGAAAACCTCGGTCGCCGATTCTACCCGCTCGATAACATGCCGCTGGGCAGTGGCGGCTCAACCGATATGGGCAATGTCAGCCACCGTGTGCCGTCTATCCACCCGATGATTTCCTGCGCCCCGCCCAATGTCGTCATTCACAACCCAGAATTTGCCAAATGGGCCGGTTCGGAAAAAGGCGACCTCGCGGTGCTCGATGGCGCCAAATCGCTGGCCATGACCGCCATTGATGTGTTGAGCGATGCTGATTTACGCCAGAAAGCGCATGAAAATTTTGCCAAAACCGCCAGCCTGTCGGCGCAAGCCGTCGACGCGGCATGGCACGGCGAAGGCGGCCATGGCGACGGCGATGCAGCGCTTGGTGGCTGCGGGTGTTGCTAACCCCTTGCGGCCAAGCACGGCTTTGTTTATAGAAACAGCATCACTAGACGAGGACGGCATGGC
>JAHEIG010000107.1 GCA_024639515.1 Rhodobiaceae bacterium
AAGAAGATGACCATCCAGTGCTGAAATCCATGCTCGCCATTGAAGCCTATCTCAGCGCCGATCGGGTGCAGGAATGCTGGAATGATTTGGTGTTCTACCGCAATGAAATGCGGGCTTTGCTGAAAAGCGGGCAGGCCTCTTTGCGCGAAACCGCCAAGGCCGAGCGCGTGCATCTCTATCTGATGAACCGCATCAAAGCCTTGCTGATTGACGATGAGCTGAACGACGAAATGGTCGCGGCGCTTGAGCAAGTGGCGGATATTTACCACGGTAACTTCTCGCTGTTCCAAAGCCTGCCGGATGTCTGGGCGATTGATCAAATGCACCCAATCGCGCCATTGCACCGGCTCGACGAACGCCCGACCCGCAACGCCATGCTCAGCGACATCACCTGCGACAGCGACGGCAAGATTGATAAATTTGTGCTTGGCGACGGCGTGTCGCGCACCCTGCCAGTGCACGAATTGCGCGACGGTGAGGATTATTATCTCGGGGTGTTTTTCATCGGCGCTTATCAAGAAACGCTGGGCGATTTGCACAATCTGTTTGGCGACACCAATGTGGTGACCATTGAATTGCGCGAAGATGGCTCTTTCGAGCTGATGCATGAGCAAGAAGGCGACACGGTGTCGGAGGTTCTGTCTTATGTTGAATATGACCCACGCCGGATGGTTGATGGGTTCAAGAAAACCGTCGAAGCAGCGGTAAAAGCCGGGCATATCAGCCCGAGCGACCGGCGGACAATGATTTCGGCTTTCAAGGAAAGCATCAACGGATACACTTATTTCGAAAAATAGGCTTTACGGCACAAGCGCGTGTGCTGCAGTGGGGTTAATGGTATGGCAAATGTTTTGGTGATTGGCGCGGGCGGCGTTGGCTCGGTCTGCCTGCATAAAATGGCAATGTTGAGCGAGCGTTTCGACAATATCACGCTGGCCAGCCGCACATTGGCCAAATGCGATGCCATTGCCGCCAGTGTCGAACAGCGCACAGGCCGGCAAATCGCCACCGCTGAAATCGACGCCGATGACACCAAAGCCACGGCTGCGCTGATTGAGCGCGTACAACCCGATTTGGTGGTCAATCTGGCCCTGCCATACCAAGATTTGACGATTATGGATGCCTGTTTGCTGACCGGTGTGGATTATCTCGACACCGCCAATTATGAGCCGCGCGACGAGGCCAAATTTGAGTATCACTGGCAATGGGCCTATCAGGATAAATTCGCCGAGCGAGGGCTGATGGCCCTGCTGGGCGCTGGCTTTGACCCGGGCGTGACCAATGTCTTCACCGCCTATATCCGCAAACATTTGGTCGCGCAGATGCAAACGCTGGATATTCTCGATTGCAATGGTGGCGACCATGGGCAGGCTTTTGCGACGAATTTTAATCCTGAGATTAACATCCGCGAAGTCACCGCACCGGCGCGGCATTGGCAGGACGGCGAATGGGTTGAGACACCGGCTTTGTCGCATAAGCAGAGCTTTGACTTCCCCGAAGTCGGCGCCCGCAATATGTATCTGATGTATCACGAGGAGCTGGAGTCGCTGTCAAAGCATTACCCAGAATTGCAGCGCGCCCGCTTCTGGATGACCTTTGGCGACGCCTATCTGACGCATCTCGAAGTGCTGCAGAATATCGGCATGACCTCAATCGAGCCGGTGATCTATGAAGGCCGCGAGATTGTGCCTTTGCAATTCCTCAAAGCGGTGCTGCCCGACCCTGGTGATTTGGGTAAAAACACCCATGGTAAAACCTGCATTGGCAATATTGTCAGCGGCACCCATGAGGGCCAGCCACGCAGTGTGTATCTGTATAATGTTTGCGACCACGAAGCCTGTTTTGCTGAGGTTGGCAGTCAGGCGGTCAGCTATACAACCGGCGTGCCAGCGATGATTGGCGCGGCCTTGATGCTCGATGGCACATGGCGCCAGCCCGGTGTGTTTAACCTCGAACAACTCGACCCTGACCCGTTTATGGCGATGCTCAACCAGCACGGTCTGCCATGGCAATATGTCGACCTCGATGGGCCGGTGACGTTTTGAGCATGATGACCACCCAGTCAATGGGCAGCGGCCAATTTGCCGCCTTCGATTTGGCACGGGTACCATCACCTTGTTTCGTCATTGATGAAGTGGCGCTTGAAAATAATCTGAAAACCTTGAAAGCACTGGCTGACGCCTCGGGCGCCGATATTTTATTGGCGCTGAAAGCGTTTTCCATGTGGTCGCTGGCCCCGCTGGTCAATCAGTATTTGTCCGGCACATGTGCCTCCGGTCTTTGGGAGGCGCGTTTGGCGCGGGCCCATTATGGCGGCCAGTTGACCAGTTTCTCACCAGCCTATGCGCCGTCTGATGTCGATGAGATTGCCGCTTTGTCAGATCATATGGTGTTTAATTCTCTCACGCAGGTCAGCCGCTTTGAGGCGCAAGCGCGCAAAGCCGGTTGCGAGATTGGCCTGCGGATGAACCCCGAACACTCAGAAGGCGAAGTGGCGCGCTACGACCCGTGCACCGGCGGCTCGCGGCTTGGCCAACCGATTTCGCAACTGGCGGATGCGTCGTTAGACGGGATTTCTGGCCTGCATATGCACACTTTATGTGAGCAAGGCTTTGCCCCGCTGCAACGCACGATTGAGGCGGTTACCCCGTTTTTGCACAGCAAGAAAGGCCAGTTTGACTGGCTTAATCTCGGCGGCGGGCATTTGGTGACCCGGGCCGATTACGACGTTGACGGCCTCGCCGCCTGCCTGCGCGCGCTGGGTGATGAGTTTAAGGTGAAAACCTATCTCGAATTGGGCACAGCGGTGGCTTTCGATGCCGGTATTCTGGTCGGCGAGGTGCTCGATGTCACCGATAATGACGGGCCAATTGCGATACTCGATATTTCCGCCAGTTGCCACATGCCGGATGTGATTGAGGCGCCATATCGCCCGAGCTTGCTTGGCGAGACCGGAGAGCTGGAGGTCAAACTAGCTGGCCCGACTTGTCTGGCTGGTGATGAGATTGGCCATTATCACTTTGCCGACCGCCCGCAAGCTGGTCAGCGTGTGGCGTTTCTCGATCAGGCGCATTATTCAATGGTCAAAACCAACACGTTTAACGGCATGGCCTTACCCGCCATTGCTATTTGGAACAGCCAAACCGACGCTTTGCGGATTGTCCGTGAGTTTGATTATAGTGATTTCGAGGGACGCTTATCGTGATGCATGATCAATTTCTCGGTGAAGAATTAGGCGCGGATGAAAACCGCATGGAGGACGCCCGTTTTGAGGTTGTGCCATGCGGTCTCGAAGCCACTGTGTCTTACGGCACTGGCGCGGCGCAGGGGCCGCAAGCGATTATCGCCGCCTCGCATCAACTTGAACGTTTGGCCAATGGCCACGAGCCATGCGCCGCCGGTATTTTTACCCATCCGGCGATTAACTGCGACCAGCCGATTGAAAATGTGATGGCCGATTTGCGGGCCCAAACCGCCGCCATTGCCAGCCGCGCGCATGTGCCGGTGACCTTGGGCGGCGAACATAGTTTGAGCTATGGCGCGGTGATGGGGGTGGTTGACGCCCTCAATGGCCCGCTTGGCTTGGTGCATATTGATGCCCATGCCGATTTCCGCAACGCCTATCAAGGCCATAAACATTCGCACGCCAGCGTCATGCATTTGCTGGCCGCTGAGGGGCTGCCAATGGCGTCTTTCGGGGTGCGGGCCTTGGCCAGCGAAGAACAAGCGGCGCGACGGGCGCATGGGGTGATTACCTATGACGGGCCTGAGCTGGTGCGCGGGCAGATTTCATCGGTTCAACTGCCGGATGATTTTCCCGAAAACATTTATGTCAGTTTCGACCTCGACGGGCTGGATCCATCGGTTATTCCAGCCACTGGCACGCCTGTTCCCGGCGGGCTTGGGTTTTATCAAGCGCTGGATTTGGTCGAAAGCTGCTTGCAGGGACGCCGCTGTGTTGGCCTTGATGTCGTTGAATTGGCGCCAATTAAAGGCCAGCCAGTGAGTGATTTCACCGCCGCTATGGTGGTTTATCAGCTGATGAGCTTTTGCCAGAGCCAATAAAACCCTTGGTACGGAGGGGTTACCAAGGGTTCCACTGACTATTATTTTTTTATTTTTCGTCAGTCCCCAAATCTAATTTAAGTTTATTAAAATTGATTTAATCCGATACTATAAATGGGTTAATTCTTGGGAGGGGACGAACACATGAATAAAATCAAAAATATTATTTTCGGGGCCGCGCTGACAGTGGCCGGGTCTTTGGCCGGATCATTGGTCGGAACAGTCGCGGGCGTGAAAGCCGCCCATGCCGAGGAGGCGCCACAAAACCGGCAGGTGCTGTTTGGCGAAACCCACCTGCACACGCTATTGTCATTCGACAGCTATATTTTCGGCAATCGCAACACGCCAGATGATGCCTATCGCTATGCTAAGGGCGAGACAATTACCCATCCCGGTGGCTTTGAAATGAAACTGACCGCGCCGCTGGATTTTCAAGCGGTGACCGATCACGCGATTTATCTCGGCATGTTGCCGGCCATGCACGACCCGCGCCAAAATGCCTCGCGCCATGACTTGGCCCGCGCCATTCGCAAAGCCAAAACCCCGACGGAGCGGTTGGAAGCCTTTCAAAAGCTGTTCCCGCGCCTCGTTAAAAGCGACCGGCCAGATGATTTGGTCGATGAAAATGTGATGAAATCGGCATGGGCGGAGATTATCGAAGCGGCCAATACACATTATCAGCCGGGCACATTCACCACGCTGATTGCTTATGAATACACCTCGGGGCCGCAGAGCCAGAATTTACACCGCAATGTGTTTTTCCGTGGCGACAAAGTACCGGTTTTGCCGTTTAGCCGCATCATGTCGCCTAACCCAGAAGACTTATGGGCGTGGATGGATGGCCTGCGCGATAAAGGCCTCGACTCGATTGCTGTGCCGCATAATCCCAATGGGTCAAACGGGCTGATGTTCCGCACCGAGCAATGGGACGGCACACCGATGGACCAAGCCTATGCCGACACCCGTATGCGCAATGAGCCGCTGGTGGAAGTAACGCAAGTCAAAGGCGATAGCGAGACGCATCCGGCCCTGTCGCCGAATGATGAATTTGCTGATTTCGAAACCATGCCTTATCGCATTGGCGTCTGGGAAGACAGCCAGCCAAATGGCTCTTATGTGCGCCAAGCCTATCGCCGTGGCCTCGAAATGGCCGCCAAGGGCAATGGCAATCCGTATAAATTCGGCCTGATTGGGGCTTCCGACACGCATGTCGGGGCAGGGGCGTTTGATGAGGATAATTACTGGTCGAAAGTCGGTTTGGTTGACGCCACCCCGCAAGCGCGCGGCTCGGTGCCGCTGCCCAAGCCGAATGATGATGGCAGTCTCTATTCACCGAATAAATTCGAGACATGGAGCGCCTCGGGTCTGGCCGCTGTATGGGCCGATAGCAATACACGCGAAGGGATTTTCGACGCCATGCGCCGCAAAGAAACCTACGCCACCACCGGCCCACGGATAAAACTACGCTTCTTTGCCTCGTCTGGCTTTGCGCCGTCTATTTTGTCGCAAAACGATATGGTGAAAGCGGCTTATGACGAAGGCGTGCCAATGGGCGGTAATTTGTCTTTGTCGCCAAACCAAACCCCGCAATTCCTCGTTTGGGCGATGCGTGACCCGCTGTCCAATGGCTTGCAGCGATTGCAAATGGTTAAAGGTTGGGTCGATGCAGACGGTGCCTCGCATGAAAAAGTTTTCGACATTCAATGCGCTGGCGGTAAATCCCCCAATGCGGCGGGTCGCTGCCCGGATAATCAGGCCAAGGTCGATGTGACAACCTGCAAATCCTCTGCCGCAACCTCGGCGAGTGAGTTGAAAACAATTTGGCAAGACCGTGACTATCGTGCCGACCAAGCGGCGTTTTATTATGTCCGTGTGCTGGAAAACCCGAGCTGCCGCTGGTCAACATGGGATGCGCTGCGCTCTGGTGTTGCGCCGCGTGCCGGTATTGATAGCGTCATTCAAGAGCGGGCTTATTCGTCGCCGATTTGGGTTAACTAACCTGCGGGCGGTGCAATAGGCGCGCGGCCAGCAGCAAGATAAACAAGGCGACCGAGACGCAGACAATCACCGGCCCTGTGGCCAGCGCGAAATTCTGCGCCAAAGGCAGGCCGAGCAGCATGGCGAGGCTGGCCAGCAAACTGCCGCTCACCGCCATGGCTTCGGGCGAGCGGGCAAACAGCCGCGCGCTCGACGCCGGAATAATCAGCAGCGAGGTGATGAGCAGGATGCCGACCATTTGGATGGCGGCGGCCACCACCACGCCCATCAGCACCATTAGCGCAAATTCATAGCGCATAATCGGCACGCCCTCAGCATGGGCCAATTCTTCGCTTGTCGTCATCAAAATCAGCCCCGGCCAAAAGCGCAATAAAAGCCCCAATGACAGGCCGCAACCGCCAATCACCCAAGCCGCCAGCTCGGGGGTTAATTTATCGAGACTGCCGAGAAGATAGTCGTGCACTTCGGCTTCACCGGCGCCCAGCAGCATCATCGCCACAAGGCCGAGAGACAGCGCCGCATGGGCCAAAATACCAAGCAGCGTATCGGTCGCCAGCACCCGTTTGGCGCGTAACCAAATCAAGGTCAGGGCGAAAAGCACGGCAATCAACATCATGCCAATCTGGTGCGACACGCCAATGACCAAACCAATGGCGACGCCGAGTAGGGCGCTATGCGCCAAGCCGTCGCCGAAATAGGCCATGCGCCGCCACACCACAAAGCAGCCAAGCGGGCCAGCCACCAGCGCCAATGCCAAGGTTGTCAGGACAATATGCGCGCTCATCATGTCGTGCCCTCACCATGGTCGTGATCATGCGTATGCTCATGCGTGTGATCATGGCTATGAGTGTGCGGATACACCGCCATAAGCTTGGCCATATCATTGCCAAAAATAGAAATAAATTCAGGGTCGCGGGCGACGCTTTCAGGCGCGCCGGAGCAGCAAATATGATGATACAGGCAGACCACTTTGCGGGTTGACGACATCACCAAATGCAAATCATGCGACACCATGAGGATGGATAATTTGCGCCGTTCATAGATTTCTTCAATCAGCGTGTAGAACTGCAACTGCCCGTTAACGTCAAGATTTTGCGCCGGTTCGTCAAGGATTAGCAGCTCAGGGTCGCTGGTCAGGGCGCGGGTCAGCAGCACGCGCTGCATTTCACCGCCCGACAGGGCCGATAGCGGCGTATCCAGCAGCGGGGTAATGTCGGTTTCCTCAGCCAGCGTGGCAATATCATTTTCTTTTTCGCTATTGTTCAGCGTCAGAAAACGGCGCACCGAAATCGGCAGGCTTGGGTCAATGGTGATGCGTTGCGGCACATAGCCGACTTTCAGCCCAGAAAGATGGGTGACGCGGCCAGCATCCGGCTTGTCGAGCTTCAATAAATGCCGCAACAGCACCGTTTTACCGGCTCCGTTTGGCCCAATCAGCGTGATGAAATCATCACGGGCGATATCTAATGAGACATTATCCAGCACCCGCCGGCCTTGACGGATCACCGTCAAATCGCTGGCGCTGATGAGGTTTTGTGTCTGCGTTGTTTCAGAAGGCATTAGCTTACTCGGTTATAACGCCCTCTTTATGCCGCAGGACGCATCGCCTATCAAGGGCGTGAAAGCACATGGTGATACGGATGTTAAGCAGATTTCATTTTTTCCAGCATGGCACTCATATGTTCCCACAGCATATTAACCGCCTGCAGGGGGCGCACCATGACCTTGAAACGGGTGATTTTGCCGTCATTATTGAAGTCGATAATGTCGACGCCATTGAGGTATTTGCCATCCATTTCTGATTCAAATTCCAACACCATGCGATTGTCGCCAATCAGCTCGCTGGTGTAGCGAAACTGTGTGTCTTTAAACACCTGACCGGCAGACAGCAGATACATCATCGTCAAATCGCGGCCTTTTTGCGGCGTGAACACCACTGGTGAGAGAAACTCGCAATCCTTGTGCAGCATGTCGCGCAGCGCATCCTCGCTCGGGTTGGCCATATAATTGTGCCAGTCATTTACCAATTTATGTGTCATTTTCTGTCTTTCGATAATTTTCGCGTTACGCGGCTAATGATGGCCGAGATGGCCCTTATTGTGGTGCTCGTGCTTGTCGTGCCCGTGTTTGTGATGGTCGTGTTTGTGGTGCTCATCGATATGACGAGGCGGCATGTCGCGCATCCGTGCCATCACCTCAATTTCCGTTGTGCTGGCATCGTCGAAATGGAAGCTCAGCGTCACGAGTGCTTTTTCGCCTTCCGTGTCTGCGGCGGCTTTGGGGTTGAACAGCATCAAATGTTTGCCGCCGCGCTTGAGGATAAGCGTCTCGCCTGCGCCAATGGTAAAGCCGTCGACTTGGCGCATTTTCATAATGCCGCCCTGCATGTCATGCGTATGCATTTCAATGCGTCCAAAAGACCGGCTGGCGACGCGGGTTAGTGTCACGTCGCCATCACTGTGGTTGGTCAATTTGGCGTGCGCCACTCCCGGACGCATGCCAATGCCGAGGATTAATTTGGCATCAGAGACAACCACCTCAGCGGCAGCTGGTGTGAAACATAAGGCTGTCATCATTAGAACCAGACAAAAATGTTTCATCAACGTGAAAACCTCATTTATTCAGCGGCTTGGCGTTCGGGGTCATTGGGCGCGGGCGATAGATTGTAATCGTCGAGATTAACCTTCTTGGTGGCTTCTTCGTAAATATAGGTAAAGTCGGGCCAGTTATTGGTCACTTTCCCGGCGTTGTTTTTATACCAGCTATCGCAGTCTTTCTCCCACACGGAGGTGGCCAGACGCGCTTTTAAATAATCGGCGAACTCACCCATTTTATGGGCTTTCAAATCAAGGCTTTTGGCGCCTTGTTTTTTCAGCGTGTTGACGGCGTCGACAATATAATTCACCTGGCACTCAATCATGAAAATAATCGAGTTATGGCCAAGATTGGTGTTCGGGCCATACAGCATGAAGAAATTCGGGAAGTTCGGCATAGAAATACCGAGATAGGCTTCGGCGCCATCTTTCCATGCGGTGTTTAGTTCGGTGTTTTGCGTGCCGGTCACTTCCAGCGGCGCCAGGAAGTCGGTCGAGGCAAAGCCTGTGCCATAAATAATCACGTCAAACTCATGCGCGGTGCCATCCACTGTGTCGATGCCGGAACTGGTGATTTGCTGAATACCTTTTGTTTCAACCCGCACATTATCGCGGTGCAGGGCAGGGTAGTAATCATCTGAGATGACCACGCGCTTGCAGCCAATCTCGTAATCCGGCCACAAAATCTCGCGCAAATGCGAGTCGGTGACTTGTTCATCAAAATGCTCTTTCACTTGGTCGGTAATGGTGCCGGAGAAATTCAGCGCTTTGATCAAAAAGCGGGTTTTCTTAATGTCGTTAAAGGCGGTGAAATTGCTTTCCAGCGACCAATAAATCAAACCACGGACGAAGCGGCGATAGCCGGGAATATATTTGAACATGGCCTTTTGCAGCGCCGAATAAGGCTCGTCATTGCGCGGCACCACATGGCAGGGCGAGCGTTGGAAAACCGTCAATTCACCGGCCACTTTCGCCACTTCAGGAATAAATTGCGCCGCCGATGGGCCATTGCCGATGACCGCCACTCGCTTGCCTTCCAGCGAAACATCATGGCGCCATTCAGCAGAGTGGAAAATCGCCCCTGAGAAGCCGTCTTGGCCGTCAATGCTCGGCACTTTCGGGCGATTCAACTGACCCAAAGCAGTGACCACAATATCGGTTTCAAGGGTTTCGCCAGATTTGGTAAACAGCTGCCATTTCTGACTCGTTTCGTCGAATTTGGTCGACTCGATTTCGCTGTTGAAACGGGTTTTTGCTTTTAAGTTATATTTCTCGACCAAAGAGGAGAGATAGCTGTAAATCTCGCTACGCGCCGGAAATGTGCGCGACCAGTCAGAGCGCGGCTCAAAAGAATAAGAGTAGAAATGTGATGGCACATCGCAGGCACAGCCCGGATAAGTATTGTCGCGCCATGTGCCGCCAATATCATCGGCTTTTTCAACGATTTCAAAATTTGTGTGCCCGGCATGGATTAGTCGCATCGCCATGCATAGGCCGCCGACGCCGCTGCCGATAATAGTTACATGAGGCTCACTGCTCGAATTTTGTGTCATTTTCTATCTCCCGTTTCCGTTATATTAGAATTTTTAGCGGGCCTCGCAAGGAAAGAGTTATGGTCGCAGGTAAAAATGCACTTTTATTGCCATCGGCACTTGTTCTTCGTCAATTTTTGTAGATAAATGTAACTGTAGTTTTAGGGAGGACTTAGTTTTATGGCACATCCATCTTTTAGCCAAGGGCAGGCGACAGTCATTAATGTTGTAGCTCTTAGTGTGATTGCGCTGACAGTGATTGCCGGTTTGTCATCCGGTTCTGAGGAAGATAGCTCGAGTGTTGAAACAACTGCAACCGCAGTTGCCAGCAGCACGTCGGGACAGATTTCGACAGAGCGCATCATCGCGGCCGATGCCGCTCCCGGCGACTGGTTAGCTTACGGTCGTGATTACAAAGAACAGCGGTTTTCACCGCTGACGCAAATTAACAAAGACACTATCGGCGACCTTGAGGTGGCGTGGACTGCAGATATGTACACCACGCGCGGCCTTGAAGCCTCGCCGATTGTCGCTGACGGCGTCATGTATATGACCGGCTCTTGGAGCGTGGTTTATGCGGTCGATGCCAAAACCGGCGAAGAGATTTGGTCTTATGACCCTGAGGTTCCCGGCGCATGGGCACGAAAAGCCTGCTGCGACGTGGTTAATCGCGGGGTGGCGGTTTATGACGGCGCGGTTTATGTCGCCAGCCTAGACGGCTATCTGATTGCGCTAAATGCCGAAAACGGTGAAGTGATTTGGCGTGTTAACACTATCATTGACCGTAGTCGGGCCTACACCATCACAGCGGCTCCGCGCGTTGCTAATGGCCGCGTGTTTATCGGTAATGGTGGCGGCGAGTTTGGTGTGCGCGGTTATGTGACCGCCTATGACGCCAAAACCGGCGAACAGGACTGGCGCTTCTATACAGTGCCAGGTGATCCATCGAAGCCATTTGAGCATCCTGAAATGGAAGAAGCCGCAGCCACTTGGAAAGGTGGCGAGTGGTGGAAAATCGGCGGCGGCGGGACGGTTTGGAATTCGATTGTTTATGACCCTGACACGGACACCGTATTCCTCGGTGTCGGCAATGGTTCGCCATGGACACGTTCAATTCGCTCACCTGGCGGCGGCGACAATCTATTCCTGTCGTCTATCGTCGCGCTTGACCCGAACACCGGACGCAAAAAGTGGCACTATCAAACAACCCCAGGCGACACATGGGATTACACCGCCGTGCAGGATATGATGCTGGCTGATATCGAAGTCGATGGAAAAATGCGTAAAGTGATTATGCAGGCCCCAAAAAATGGCTTCTTCTATGTGCTGGATCGCGCCACAGGCGAATTGCTGCGGGCCAACCCATATGTGACGGTCAACTGGGCCAGCCATGTTGATATGGAAACCGGACGCCCGGTTGAGCTGGCTGACCGTGATTTCAACACATCAGGCAAGTCGGCTTGGATTTTGCCTGGCCCGCTCGGTGGCCATAATTGGCAAGCCATGTCTTATAACCCGGACACTGGCCTGATTTATATTCCAGCGATGGAAAGCCCCTTGGTGTTTGACGTAGATCACGATTTCAAAGTCACTGGCCGCTATAAATATTTTGAAGGCGGGTGGAACACGGGCGTTGAGTTTGGGCGTCTGCTTGAAATCATGGCCGAGCACCCTGATTTGCCGCCAGCCAAGGGCTATATCACCGCCTTTGACCCGCTGACCGGTAAGACGCATTGGATTAAAGAACATGGCACGCACTGGAATGGCGGCACGCTGTCAACCGCGGCGGGGCTTGTCTTCCAAGGCAATGGGGACGGTTTTTTGGTGGCTTATGACGCGGCAACCGGTGCTGAAGTTTGGAAAGTCAACACTTATACGAGCATTATTGCGCCGCCCGTCACCTACATGATTGATGGCGAGCAATATGTCGCCATTCAAGTCGGTTCTGGTGGTGCGGCGTTGCTGACAGAAGGCGACGCGGCGGCTCCGGCCTCGGCCAAATATGGCAACTTTGGACGGATGCTGAGTTTCAAGCTGAATGGCGGCGGCTCCATTGAGGAGCCAGAGCATTGGGCCCGTGAGATACCCGAGCCACCAGTGCTCAATGCCTCGGCTGAGCAAATTGATCGCGGCATGGAGAAATACGGTGAAGTATGTGCTTTTTGCCATGGGATCGGAGTCTATGGTGGGTCGGCTTTGCCGGACCTGCGCAAAATGAGCGAGCAAACCCACCGCATGTTCAACGAGATTGTGCTGGAAGGTATTCTCGAAGATCGCGGTATGAGCAGCTTTGCTGATCGCTTCAACGAAAAGGACGTGGAAGACGTTTACGCTTTCATCAACTTCCGCTCATGGCAAGACTATGAACTGCAGGAAGCGGCGAAAAAAGCTAATTAATCGCGTTGGGCCGCGCCTTCGGGCGCGGCCTACATCGCCGATTTAGGCGGCAGGTCGGGGATCGGCAGCTCTTTGAAATCAAGTTTCAGGCGGTTTTCATCATTCGATAAAACGGGAGGGCTGTTGTCGCCGTCCCTTTTTTGTGCCTCATCAAGGCTGTCCGGCTCGGCGCTTTTATAACTCAGCCTGCCTTCCAGCGGCTTGCCGTCCTGCATCTCCTCAAGCGCGGCGTCAATTTCTTCGGCTAAATCTGGAGAAAACGGCAGCCGGTAAAGGCGCGGGCGTTGCAACAACGCACCATGCTCGGAAAGTGGTTGCGCCAGAATATATATAGCCCCATCGGTATTATTGGCTTTGTCAGGCTCCTCAACAATCGCCCAATGCAGTTTGAACGGATTGGGTGGTGCTTGGTGAAACGCCCAGCCGCGCAATTCTTGCGTGCCTTGATAGGTGAAAACATAAAGCGTCGTGACGACAATAATCGCCGCTAGTTTAATCTCACGCCGCCATGGCGAATTGAGGTTCAAATTGAGCAGCAGTGCTGCCACAACCGCATAGGCCACGCCCATCATAAGCGGAATACTCATTGCCCGCCCCTCTTCACATCATTTGGTGTGGCGCGGATGAGAAACTTAGTGCGGGTCGCCATATCGACGACATTGCCCAGCGCATCGAGCCGGAAGCGCACAGCGGTTTGCTCATCACCAGCGCCTTTCAGCGTCGTGTTACCAGCAAAAATCAGACTGACTGTCGGGTTGATTTTTTCGACTTTGAGTTTCACATCAATCGGCCGTTTGCTCTCCGATTTATAGTGCAACAGATTGACCACATATTCACCGGCGGCGATCCCGCGCAGGGTGACGATTTCTTGATTGAGCGGGTTTTCAATACGTTGGCCGTTAATCGACATGGTGTCGCCCAGCGCCCCGCGATCATCGCGGTCGAGATGCATCAAACCGGCTTCGCGTGTGTCGAACCAAACAATATTGCCCTCGCCATCTTCGACAATCAAATCAATGTCATCGACATGACCATCCGGCCATTGCGCGGTGATCATAAATTCAGCTTTCGGCACGATTTTACCGTCCGTCACTTCCGGCCTAATCAGCATAAAGGCGACGGAGAACATAAACACGAAGCCGAGAAGCGCGTTGAACAAAATATCGGTGAAGGCATTTTGATCTTCCGCCGGTGGCTGGAGGCGGTATTTGCTCATGTGGTGGCCGCGTCGCTATTTTGGCTGCTGGCGCGTTCGGCGTGCAGCAGCAGATTTTGCATCGCATCGGCGAGGAATTGAAACTGAATACGCAACAAAATATTGCCGACAAGACCTGCCAGTGTGGTGTACAGCGCCACCGCCATGCCGCCGCTCATTTGGCCAAGCGCGGCTTGCAGGCTGGCTGGTTCATAGCTGGTCAGATTGGCAATCGGCGCGAGCATGAAAATAAACCCGACAATAGTGCCGAGCAGACCCAGCTTCAACAGCGCATCGGCGCCAAACCAGCCATGATTAAGCCAGCGCGACAGCACCGCTTCTGTGGTCTCGATCGGTTGAGCCGCCAGCGCGTTCATATCTTGTGTTTGTTGCTGCACCCAATAAAGCAGGTACAGCCAGCGCAGGCTGATGGCCGCCCAAATGGCGATAATCACCCATGAGATATAGCTTTTGTCGCCATCCAACAAAACGCCCATCAGGCCTTGGTCGTGTAGCAAATAAATGGCGAATAAAATCAGTCCCAGCAGAATCAACCCCTGCAAAAAGGACTTATTGGAACTCAGATGTGAAACTAACAATTATCTCTCCCTCGACAGTGGAAACAGTTTAGGCAACCGATTATTATGTGTCGAGTTTTTTGCGTTTTTAGTGTTGCGTGGCGCCGTAAAACTCTTGCAAATCACTCTTAATAATGGTGCTCTTTGTGCAGGGAGTTTCTGTTTTATGCCACTAAATACGCAGCCAGTCGAGCACACTGATACACAAAATGTTTCTTGGATGACACTGGTCTATTACGCTCTGCCGCCAATCGGGGCGGGCTATATGTTCTGTATCGTGTCGCTCTATCTGATGAAATTTTCGACCGATGTTTTGCTCATCGC
>JAHEIG010000111.1 GCA_024639515.1 Rhodobiaceae bacterium
GTCGGGGCCGGTGCTTCAGCCGGTCTGTATGGCCCGCTTCTGGTGCTGGCGGCGAGCCTTGCGGCGAGTGTGCGCAAATTGCTCAATCTGTCGTCGCAATATGCCGAAATGGCGCTTGGGGCCGGCGTGGCGGCGGCGATTTCTGCGACATTCGCGGCCCCTTTGGCGGGTATTGTGTTTGCCCATGAAGTGGTGTTGCGCCATTACAGCTTGCGGTTTTTCGCCCCTGTCACCATCGCCGCAGCGACGGCTTATGTGGTGAGCAAACAGTTTTCCCCCGGCAATATGAGCCTGCTGCCAGAGCTGACATCGCGCGGTGCCGGGCCGGTTGATATTGCCATGTTAATTCTGCTTGGCGTATGCGCTGGCTTGCTGGCGGTGGCGATGATGCGGCTGCTCGAAACCATGCGGGTGAAAACCGTCACCAGCCCGGTGCCGGTTTGGTTGCGGCCGGTTTTGGCGGCGCTTGGGCTTGGCACGCTGGCGCATGTATCGCCAGCCATTCTCGGCCCCGGTCTCGATGTGATTGCGGTGATGCTTGAGGGCGGGCTGTCGGCGGTTGATTTGGCGACCCTGACAGTGCTGAAAATTATCGCTTCGTGTTTGTGTCTGGCGCTGTTCTTCCATGGCGGGGTGATTGGCCCGAGCCTGTTTGTCGGGGCCGGACTGGGCGGCTTTTTTGCCGCTGTCGTCGGGGCGCTAAGCCCGATTACTGGCTATCAACCAGACGCCAGCTTGTTTGCTTTGGCGGGCATGGCGGCAATGGCCAGCTGCGTGATTGGCGGGCCGCTGGCGATGATTCTGATTAGTCTCGAGCTGGGCCATGATTACAGCGCCACCACCGCTTTGGTGGTGACTATTGTGACGGCCAATCTATTGTCGTCTCGGCTTTATGCGCGCTCAACCTTGGAGCCGCAATTATTGGCCAAAGGCATTGATTTGTCGCTTGGCCGCGAAAACCTCGCCCTGCAATCAATACCGGTCACCGATATTATGACCAAAGACCATTTGACCCTGCCGACCACAGCCAGTGTGCGCCAAGTGATTGACGCGATGGCCAAAGAGCAATGCGGCGAAGCCCATTTGATTGACGAAAACGGCCTATGGGCCGGTAAATTGTGTCTCTATAATTTGGTTGATCAAGACCCCAATGCCTCGAGCCTGTTATTGATGGAAGATGCGCCGCTGGTGTTGTCGGTCAATGACCACGCCCTGTATGCACAACAGACCATGCAGGCGTTTATTGGCGAAGGTGTGCCAGTGTTGGATGAAGGGAAATTGGTCGGTATTGTGCATGAAGCATCGCTGTTTCGCCACGCCCGCATGGTCACCCGATCGGTGTGGCAACACGATCATGAAACAGCAGCCATTGACCTTCCACAAAAAATCAGGCATTAGCATGCCAGCAGTATCCATTGGCGAAATGTCGCAATAGACGTTTGCCCCAAAAAATGGCTATAATGTTGTCTTGAGTGAAGCCCTCGTGGTGGAATTGGTAGACGCGACGGATTCAAAATCCGTTGCCTTAACGGGCGTGTCAGTTCGAGTCTGACCGAGGGCACCAAGACATCCACATGATAGCGAAAACTGCGTTTTTCATTTGAATTTTAGTTTTCGCCAAATGTATCGTAGGAGAGACGATACAAAGATAGGAAACAACATGAGCAAACCGGGAAAAATCCGACGCATTGTCGGTGCGGTAAAGGCGTTAATAGAAGACAAAGAAGATACGTCGCAAGTTTTCATCATTCTCGAAGCCCTAAAGGGTAAATCGGGCGAGCGGTCGTTTAAGCGGTTTATGAAATCCGCCCATGCCGATGAAATCGTCAATGCGGAAAAGCCGCTCATGGCGTATCTGAAAGATCGCGACTGGCTGGCTGCATTGCCAGAGAACTCGCTGGGGCGGGCTTATTTGCGCTTCACCGAGCTTGAGCAAATCACCGCTGACGGCCTTGTCGAAGCCAGTGATGAAGGCCGCTTTGAGGAACGCGAGCTGACACCACAGCAGGTCATTTATCATGAACGCCAGCGCGACGCGCATGATTTATGGCATGTCACAACAGGCTATGGCCGAGACCCGCTGGGTGAGTTGGCCTTGCTGGCCGTGACATGGCGGCAAGTCGGCAATTTTGGCTTTCTGTTGATTATCGGTATTGGTTATCGCCTGATTGGCAAAGCCGAACCTGAACTGGAAGTTGGCAAAACCCTGATGGAAGGCTTTCGTGTTGGCAAACAGGCGGCATGGTTGCCGGCTGCTGATTGGGAAACCTTGCTGACCTTGCCGCTTGAGGACGTTCGCAAAACCCTCAACATCACCACGCCACAGGCCTATCACGATACCGTCAGCAAATATGCCGAGTTGCAAACCGCTGGCTATGTGGCGGCTGAGTAAGCCGCACGCCGTTTGAGGAAAGCGTTTGAGTATGTCGTCAGTTATTTACGGTATCACCACCTGCGATACGGTGCGCAAAGCCCGCAAATGGCTGGGCGCTGAAGGCATTGACGCGCGCTACCATGATTTGCGCAAAGATGGCCTGAGTGCCGAGACATTGGATCACTGGATGGCCCACCAGCCGCTTGATATTTTGCTCAACCGGCGCGGCACGACGTGGAAAAAATTACCCGACAGCGACAAGGCATCAGAAGATGAAGCGCATTTGAAAGCGTTGATTCTCGATAACCCGACCCTGTTAAAGCGGCCGATTATCGAGCATGGCGAGCGCGTTACGGTTGGCTTCACACCGGTTGTGCAGGAAGCGCTCAAATCGGTTTAATCGGCTAAACTGGTCAGGCTTTGCCGCCTTTGACAATATCAAAAATCAATAAGTCTTTACCTCCGGGCGCGTCACCGGCCTGGGTGGCTTGCGTGAGCACAGCGTGGCCGTTTTCATTGCAAAAATGCGGCACATCAATCACTGCCATTTGATCGGTGGCGTGCAGCGTCACAGAGGCACCCTCTGCCAGCTCACGCAGCGCCTTTTGCAGCCGCAAAACCGGCATCGGGCATTGCAGACCGGTCGCGTCAATCAGCATTAGTCGCCAGCTTGCGGGCGCGCCGTGGCGTATTCCGCCATGCCAGCAAACAGCTCGGCGACTTCCGGTTTTTCTTGCGCGCCAAATTCATGGAACAGCGTGGCGCAATTGACCACCACGCGCTCGCGGTCGCCCCAATCATCAAACACGCCAAGGGCAATATCGAAAGCCGCTTCTTTGTAGCTCATGCCGGCTTCATAGCGTCGCCGCGCTTCATTGCGCAGCGTCACCAAATAATGCCGGACTTCCTCAACCCCTTCTTTGGTGGTGATGGGGCCGTGGCCGGGCACAATGGTTTCGACATCCATGGCAATAATCCGGTCGCAGGCATCAATCCAGTTTTGCACTGGCCCTTCCCAGATAATCGGGTGGCCGCCAATAAACAAAATATCGCCAGTATAAACCGTGCGGTCGGCGGGCACATGCACCAGCGTGTCGCCTTGCGTATGGGCCGGGCCGACATGCAGAAGATGCACCAGCTTGTCGCCGACATGAACGTCTATATCGCCTTCAAACAGCGTGTCGGGGATTTTTTGGTCCACCGATTTGAAATCAAACGGGCCGAAACAACTGGTCAGATATTTGCCCATATCGCCAAGCTCGGGGGCGGCATCGAGAAACCCTTGCACCAGTTGCGGCGGCTCCAGCAGCATGTGTTCAGCGGTCGCTTTATGGGCGATAATCTGCGCGTCGGGGCAGCAGCAATTGCCATTGCAATGGTCGCCATTATGGTGCGTGTTGATGACCTTATTGACCTGTGTGGCGGCGTTTTCGGCATCGGCATAGGCGGCCAGCATGTCTTGTGTCAGCGGCACATCAAACAGCGTATCAATCACCAGAGATTGGTCGCCATCGACAATCAGGCCAGAGTTCGACCAGCCCCAACCGCCATCCGGTTGCAGCCATGCATAGGCGCCATTGCCCAATTGGTGAAGGCCTTTTTCATAGGCGAATTTTGGATGTGCAATGGTCATGGTCATCTCCCTTACTGCAGCGAGTGTAACCATAATCCGGCTATTTACATAGTCCCCTTGATGGGTAAACTTTATTTTTTGGGAGGTACAAAATGAGCAATTTTATTTTAATTGATGAAATGCGCCGCGTCGCCAAACAGCGTGGCGATGCCACGGCTTTGGTGTATGAGGGCCGCGAAACCAGCTATCGCCAGCTTGATGAGCGGGCCAGCCAGGTGGCGCAATCCTTGTTGCAAGAAGGCATTGAACCGCATGCGCGCGTGGCGTTTCTTGGTAAAAACTCAGATCTTTATTTTGAACTTTTGCTCGGGGCGCAAAAAACCCGGTCGGTGATTGTCGGGGTCAATTCTCGCCTGGCCGGCCCTGAGGTGGCTTATGTGCTGAACAATGCCAATGCCGAATTGGTGTTTGTTAGCCAAGATTTTGTGCCGCTCATTGAAAATATTTTGGCCGATTGTGAGAGCGTGCGCAAAGTTATCGCCATGGATGGCGGGCACGCCGCATGGCCAGCCTTTGATGCCTGGCGCGATGCCAGTGAGGCCATTGACCCGATGCTGAGCTGTCAGCCAGATGATGATTTCATTCAGCTTTACACATCCGGCACCACTGGCCACCCAAAGGGCGTGCAACTGACCAACACCAATATGGAAAGCGCTTTGTTTCAAGTGAAAGCCGATTGGGGCCAGTGGTCGACAGATGACCATGTTTTATTGTGCATGCCGCTATTCCATATTGCCGGGGTTAATGTCGGGGTGATTGGCTTATGCGCTGGCAGTAAGGTGACGGTGTTGCCAGATGTCGACCCGGGCGAAATCTTACGGTTGATCGACGAGGAAAAAATCTCCGTCTTGTTTATGGTGCCGGCGGTTATTTTGTTTGTCATGCAGCACCCAAATCTATCGGCCACGGATTTGTCGTCGGTGCGGCAGGTGATTTATGGCGCTTCGCCGATTGCCGAAGAATTGCTCGTGCAAGCCAGCAAAGCCTTCAAATGCGAATTCATGCAAGTATACGGGCTGACCGAAACAACCGGTTGTGCCACCCATTTGCCGCCGGAAGACCATGATCCGGCGCGCGGCAAATTGCGCTCCTGCGGCAAACCCAATACCGGCATTGAAATTCGCATTGTCGGCGAAGACGGCAAAGATGTGCCAGTCGGCGAGGTTGGCGAGATTATCATGCGCGGGGCGTCGAATATGAAAGGCTATTGGAACAATCCTGACGCCACCAATGATGCCATCCGCAATGAGTTTTTCTACACGGGTGATGCCGGCTTTGTTGATGATGAGGGCTATGTGTTTATCCATGACCGAGTGAAAGACATGATTGTGTCGGGCGGCGAGAATGTTTATCCGGCAGAAGTTGAAAACGCGCTATTCGCGCATCCGCAAATTGCTGATGTGGCGGTGATTGGCGTCCCTGACGAGCGTTGGGGCGAAGCGGTAAAGGCCTGTGTGGTGCTGGAAGCCGGTGTTGAACTTGCCGGCCAAGAGATTATCGGCTGGGCGCGCGAGCGTATTGCTGGTTACAAGTTGCCGAAATCAGTGGATTTTGTGGAGGCGCTGCCGCGCAACCCATCGGGCAAGATTTTGCGTCGCGAATTGCGCGAGCCTTATTGGGAAGGTCAAGAACGCCGCGTCGGTTAGTGGCGGGTTTTTACACGGCTTGTTGAACGGTTTTAAATTGCCGCTGGGTCTGTGCCTCTGTCCAGCCGAGGGCGTCAGCCATATAAGCGGCGATGGTCTCGATTTGGCGGGCACTCAGCTCACCGGTTTGCCCTTCAATCAAGCGCCGGAGGACGACATCTTCGAGTTGAACTGCCATTTCATGGGCCACGGCAAAATGAACACGCGCCGCTAAAACCGGGTCGCGCAGGGCTTTTAGCGCGGCTGGTTTTTCGGCCATCACGTCTGGCAATAGCAGGCCATAAAGCCGCGACAGAAAATCGATTTTGTCGGTGGCGATGTCGCTGAATTGGTCGCGCATATGATCCATAAACTCGGTCAGGTTTTCGCGCGGCGTACAACTGAGCAGCGTATCGCGCGAGCGACACGGTGGTGCCTCATGGCCGAGATGGGCGACCACCAAATCGACGATTTCTTCTCCCAGCCGTAAGCTCGTCGTCCATTTGCCGCCCAAGGCCGAAATCAGCCCAACCGGCCCGCCGCTGGAGCCGTGGTCGACAATTTCACTGCCTCGGCTCAGCCCATAAGTGCCTTGCTGCGGCGATGCCGGATCAGCCACCAAAGGCCGCAGGCCAGCATAGGCGTAGATGATATCACTGGCTTTGAGGTCAAGGCCGGGCAGGGCGCGATTGGCCTTATCGAGCAAGCTGGCGATGTCGCTTTTGGTGACGCTGACGCGGTCAGGATTGCCGTCAAACTGGGTGTCAGTAGTGGCAAATAGGCTTTTGCCCTGCCACGGCAGAACGAATAAATGCTCGTCACCAATCGGAATGGCCAGCGCCGTGCCGCGTGTCACATCGCGGGTGATGAAATGAATACCTTTTGAGCGCACCAGCTTTTTCGGTGGCTTGGCGTCGAGGGCTTCTTGCATCACCAAATCAGCCCATGGGCCGGTCGCGTTGACCACGCATTGGGCCGAGATGGTGGCGGTTTTGCGCGATAGCCGGTCTTTCACTTTGACGCCGCTGACGCGGCCACCGTCGGATTGAATATCGACCGCCTGCGCGTAATTCACCGCCACCGCACCAGACTGCATGGCGGTGCGCACCATGGCCAAGCATAGGCGCTCAGGAGAGAGCATTTGCGCGTCGTGGTAAATCATCCCGCCGGTCATATCTTCTTGGTCGAGATGCGGCATCAGGCCGAGCGATTGGGCAATATTCAGCGAGCGATAGCTGGGCAGGCGCTGCATCATATCCATGCCGCTATTGCGGCCAAAAGATAATAAATCATAGGCCAGCAGGCCAAGCCGCACGATGCCTTTGCTTTTCATGCGGTCGCGATAGGTCGGCAACAAAAACGGCAATGGCCGGACCAAATGTTTGGCCATGCGCAACCACGCGCGGCGTTCGCGCAAACCCTCGCGTACCAGTGCTACTTCGCCATTGACCAAATAGCGCAAGCCGCCATGCATGAGTTTTGATGAGGCGGCAGATGTCGCGGCGGAAAAATCGTCCTTGTCGATAAGCGCCACGCTGAGGCCGCGTTGGGTGGCATCCAGCGCAATCGCGGCACCGGTGGCGCCGCCTCCAATGACCAACACATCGAAAGTGGTTTGCGATAGTGCCGCAAAATCTCTTTGCATTGTTTGAATCATCAATCGAACCCGTAAATGCCCGCAAATAGCCGTAAATGGTTGACCGCTTTTGGTCTCTTAGTATTGGATAGAACGAGTATAGACCAAATGCAATCTTTAGGGGGGATAGAAAATGCCACATGTCATGGCCAATCAGATCAGCTTGTATTACGAGCGACACCTGCCGGAAAACCCGTGTGGGGCGGCGCCGCTTGTTCTCATTCGCGGGCTTGGCACACAAATGATTCAGTGGCCGGACGGGTTTGTCGATTATTTTCTCGAGCAAGGGCTGGAGGTGATTTTATTCGACAATCGCGATGTCGGTCTGAGCCAGAAAATAGATGCGGCGGGGGTGCCGGATATTGAGGCATTGATGATGGCGTCGCGCTCTGGCGTACAGTTTCCTGTGCCTTATGGCATTGAAGACATGGCGCTGGATGTGATCGGCCTAATGGACGAGCTGGGAATTGAAAAGGCCAATATTTACGGCATGTCGCTGGGCGGCATGGTGGCGCAGCATTTGGCGTTTAGCCACCCCGCGCGCATGGCGCATGTGGTGTGCGTGATGTCCTCATCGGGCAACCCCGATTTGCCGCCGCCTGATGCCGGCTCACTGGCCCCGAGCAATGCCGAGGATGAGGCAACGCTGATCGACGATTTGACCGAGAGCATGGCGCGTTATATGAGCCCGAAATATCCGACATCGGAGGCTGATCGACGGGCCATGGCAACCAAAGTAATTGCCCGCATGTTCTACCCGCAAGGGGTGATACGGCAAATGGCGGCGGTCATCAGCGATGGCAGTCGGGTCGAGCATCTGGCGACGATTTCTGTGCCTTTTATGGTCATTCATGGCGATAGCGACGCCTTGCTGGTGCCAGCTTGCGGCGAAGATATTGCCGCCCATGTGCCAAATGCAGAATGGCATTTGATTGACGGCATGGGCCACGATATCGGCCCTGGTATTGAGCAGGTGATTGGCCCGCTTGTGGTGAAATTTCTCGGGCTTGCCTAAGAGGTGAGGGATTGCTCATCGTTTACTTGACAATCGCCAAGCTAAATTGTGATATGCCCGCGATCATTTGAACTATGGCAAATGCAGGGTGTCGCTTGCATATATTGAAGGAGGAAATGACATGACAGTATGTATCGTTGGCTGGGGTCACACAAAGTTCGGTAAATTAGAAGATCAAGGTCTCGAAGACCTCTTGGTGTCTGCGGCAAATGAGGCGATAGCCGATGCTGGCGTCGCCCCAGAAGATATCGACGCGATTTATGTCGCGACATTTAATGCAGGCATGTCCGAGCAAGATTTCATTTCTTCCATGGCTTTGCAGGTCAATGACGCCTTCCGCTTCACCCCGTCAACACGGGTTGAAAACGCCTGTGGTTCAGGCTCAGCAGCGGTTTTTCAGGGCGCCAATTTGATTGAAGCCGGACGCGCCCGCCGCGTATTGGCGATTGGTGTCGAGAAAATGACGCATCTGTCGAGCGCCGATGTTGGCCGCTGCTTGTCACGCGCCAGCTACATGCCGGAAGAAGGCGATCAAGGCCTGACCTTCCCAGGCATTTTTGGCGTTGTTGCCGGTAAATATTTCCAAGAATATGGCGACCATAGCGACGCGCTGGCGCAAATTGCAGCGAAGAACCACAAAAACGGCTCGGTTAACCCATTGGCGCATATGCAAAAAGATTTCGGTTTTGATTTCTGCCGCGCCGAATCAGAGAAAAACCCGCTGGTCGCTGGCCCCTTGAAACGGACCGACTGTTCGATGATTTCAGACGGGGCGGCGGCGATTGTGCTGTGCGACGAAGAAACCGCGCAAGACCATGACAAAGCCATAGCCTTCCGCGCTCGCCAACAGGCCAATGATTACCTGCCAATGAGCAAGCGCGATGTCATTGCTTTTGAAGGCCCCGCCACGGCATGGCGCAATGGCCTGTCTGAAGCCTGTCTGACCATTGACGATATGAGCCTTGTTGAAACCCATGACTGCTTCACCATTGCTGAGCTGATCCAGTATGAAGCCATGGGGCTGGCTGCACCGGGTAAAGGCGCCGAGGTGCTGGCTGACGGCACGGTTTACAAAGACGGCAAATTGCCGGTCAACGCATCAGGCGGCTTGAAAGCCAAAGGCCACCCTGTCGGTGCAACCGGTGTGTCGATGCATGTGATGGCCTCGCGTCAGTTGATGAACGATGCGGGCGAGATGCAGGTAAAAGACGCCAAGCTGGCCGGTGTGTTCAATATGGGCGGGGCGGCGGTTGCCAATTACCTGTCTATTCTCGAGCGCGTGAAATAAGCCAGCTCACCCAAGAATAAAAAAAGAGCGCGGTGCAAGCCGCGCTCTTTTGCGTTTCAGGTGCGTTTCATCTGCTTTTCAGGGCAAGCGCCCGTGATGGCTGGCTTATTTCGCTTCTTGTTTCAAATAAGCAATGACGTTGTGACGGTCTTTTTCTTTGCGCAGGCCAGCAAACGCCATGCGTGTGCCTTTGACAGTTTTGCGCGGATTGGCCAGATATGCATCCAGCGTCGCTTCATCCCACAATTTGGCGGTTTCAGCATAGGCAAGCATGCCTTTGGAGAATTTATAATCTGCCATATTGGCAATATCGCGGCCAATAATGCCATTTAGATGCGGGCCGACACGGTTTTTCGCGCCATCGCCAATCATGTGACACGAGACGCATTTTTTGAACACTTTGGCGCCTTTGGCGGCATCGCCCTCAGGATATGGCTCGGCCCAGCTCAGCGCTGGCGCCAGTATCAGGGCAGCAAGAATAGTCGTTTTCTTCATCACAGCATCCTCTCGAATTGATCACTGACAGAGACATAGGCTTTCGGCCGGCTAAAGCCAAGCGCCATGCTGTCGCATGCTATGTGCTGGCTTAGGGCACCAGCCATTGATGGGTGTCGGTTTGCAAATCGAAAAGCGCGCGGCGGTGGCCTTTGGCGGCCAGATACAGCCACTCAATCGAGCGCACCTGGGCCGACACAGAGGTGAAATAATCTTCGCCATCATGTGTCGCGGCGGCATCAAAAGCCACATCGCTTGGCGCGGCAAGCGGCGTGCCGGGGGATTGCACCACTTGGTAACATTCGCGGCTCATGGGCCGTGTCGCCGCCCATGCCGCCTCGCGCGCGGCGCCATCCAGCACGCTGAGCGTCACGCTGAGGCGCAATTGCAGCTTGGCTTGGGCGTCATAAAAATGCATCGCCGCCTGCGGGTTGTCAGCGATTTGCTGGATTTTATGCGACCGCGTATCGGTGTTGAAGCGCAGGCTTTGCGCCTCGCGGTCACAGCCCCGCAACACCACAGTGCGGATATCCGGCTGAGCGATACCGTCTTGCATCACAATCGTCGCCACACTCGGCGTATGAAACGGCGCCCGCGCCTGCTTGGCCCCGCGCACCAGCATATCCCACGCATGGGCATAACTGCCTTCGAGGCTGTCATAACAAGCCAATAGCGGCGGGCCAGCCTTGGCCTTTTGCGGCTTTTGATCAAACGAAACGTCACTCATAGCCCAGATATAAACTGTTAAGCCCGCATGTCAAAAAAGCCGAGTGCGCCGCTAAGCCGAAGTCATTTTGGCGAGACGTTGGTCGATGATAGTTTCGGCATCGGAGACCAGTGTTTCGATCAGTTGTTTGCAATTTGGGATGTCTTTAATCAGACCGCCGCACATGCCAACGGTGACCATGCCGGCGTCGATATTGCCGGATTGCCAGGCTTCGGTTTGCTTGTCGCCCGAGACCAGACCGTGGATTTCGGAGAAATCGCCGCCAGCGGCTTCGATTTCAGACACTTTGCGGGCCACATCATTAGTATAAACGCGGGCTGTGTTGCGGAATGAGCGGAAAATCAGCGAGGTCTGGGTTTCCGTCATATCGACGATGCTCTGCTTGATATTTTGGTGAATATCGGCCTCCTCAGTGACCATAAAGCGGGTGCCCATATTGATGCCATCGGCGCCCAAGGCCAGGGCGGCGGCTAGCCCACGGCCATCGGCGATACCGCCTGTGGCGACAATCGGCACGCTCAATGTATTGGCGGCGGCGGGAATCAGCACCAGACCAGTGACGTCTTCTTCGCCTGGGTGACCGGCGCATTCGAAACCATCAATAATGACGGCGGCGACGCCGATTCGCTCGGCTTTCAGCGCATGGCGCACGGCTACACATTTATGGATGACTTTAATGCCCGCCTCATTGAAGCGTTCCATGAACGGCTCAGGGCTGCGGCCTGCGGTTTCGACGGTTTTCACGCCGCTGCGGCAAATCACTTCGACATATTCGTCATAATTGATTTCTGTGGCGACGACGCCGACGGTCAGGTTCACGCCAAATGGCTTATCGGTCAGCGATCAGCAGCGCCCAATGGCTTCCATCAAGGCTTGTGGTGTTGGGTAGGTGAGGGCTGTCATGACCCCCAAGGCGCCTGCGTTTGAGGCGGCGGCGGCAAGTTCTGCCGTGCCAATGCGCATCATGCCGCCGCAAATAATCGGCGCTTCAATGCCCAAAAGTTCTGTCAATCTGGTTTTCATGGTGGTTTCCTCCCGTCGGTTGCGCGCACCCATATGTTCGCTTGTGCCTTTTATGACCCAGCCAGTGGCTGTGGGCAAGCCTGCTTGTGCGCGGTTGAGGGAGGGCATGGTGATCCCGGGTGGATTCGAACCACCGGCCCCCAGATTAGGAATCTGGTGCTCTATCCGACTGAGCTACGGGACCACGGGTACCAGACTAGCGCAAAACCGGCGCGATTTGAAGTTGGGCAATGGCGAAGGTGGGCCTATGGCGGGTTTGGGCGGTGCTTATAGTGGGGCTTATGGTGGGCGGCTTTTCGGCACACTCATGGCACATATTTAGCTGTGACATTTTGGCTGGCGCGGCCTGCTGCAAACGCTTGGCAAGGGCGCCTGCAACTGTTTAAACTATCGGCTCACCGACAACAATGGTGAAACGAGGTTAAGCGAGGGAGAGCTATATGACCGCTGTTGATCAAAAAGATCTGGATGCTTTCAAGCAGGACGCGCAAGCGTGGTTTGAGGAAAACACGCCGCGCGATGTTGATTTTATGTTGCCGCTGACATTCATGGAAGTCGGCACCGACCCGCAATTTAATTTTCTCCGCGACTGGCAGAACAAAGTCTATGAAGCCGGATATCTCGGCGCCCATTGGCCAAAAGAATATGGCGGCGGCGGACTGGCGCGCGAATTTCAGGATGCGGCAACGCGGATTATGTCGGCCGAACGCACGCCGATTATGCTCAATGCGATTGGTCTGAACTGGACTGGCCCGCTGCTGCTCGACCGCGGCTCAGACGACGAAAAACAGAAATATATCAAAGGTATTTTGTCGGCAGAAAACATCTGGTGTCAGGGGTTTTCGGAACCTGACCATGGCTCGGATTTGGGCAATGCCCAGACCAAAGCGGTGCGCGATGGCGATAGCTATGTGATTAATGGCTCGAAAATCTGGACCACGCAGGGCAATTATGCCGATTACATGATTTTATTGGCGCGCACCAACCCCGACGCCGAAACCAAATATAAGGGTTTAAGTTTCTTCCTGTCGCCGATGAAAGGCGCCGGCATTGAAACAGTGCCGATCCGTAAATTGACCGGCGAATATGGCTTCACTCAAACCTTCTTCCAAGATGCCCGTATTCCGGCTTCTTGTTTGATGGGCGAGGAAGGCGAAGGCTGGTTGATTGCCATGCAGACGTTGGAATATGAGCGCGGTGCGCGCTCTGGCCAAGCCGGGGGCCATGTGATGATGATGGCCAACCCAACCGATATTGTCGCCTTGGCCCAAGCGGCGCAGATAAACGGCAAGCCGGCTATTGAAGACCCGGCTATTCGTGAAGAACTGGTGCTGCTGATGAGCGAAGCGCGCTCGCTCGGCCTGAACAGCCGCCGCGATAAAATCGCCCCGCTGGCACAAGACCGGCCGATGTCATTGGCGCTTGGCAGCAAGCTGGCCAGTACTGATTTTTATCAACGTCTGAACGCTTTTGCGATTGCCTTGCAAGGCACGCGCGGGGCGTATTATGTCGATGACCCGCAAGCCCATGATAACGGCATTTGGCAGCGCGGTTATTTGAACAGCTTCTCGGCCACGATTGGCGGCGGTACGTCGCAAATTCAGCGCAATATTATCGGCGAGCATGTCTTGGGTTTGCCCAAGGGCTAAGCCGCACCACACAGTATACAAGGAATTCCTATGTCAGCTTTTATTAACGCCAATATTGCGCCGAGTATCGGTATCACCGAGGAACAGGCGCAACTCATTGATATTGCGGAGAATTTCTGCCGCGATAAATCACCAATTGATAAAGTCCGGGCGCTGCTCGACGACGAAAACGGCTTTGATGCCGATGTTTGGCAGGAAATTGTCGAGCTTGGCTGGCTCGGCATTGGGGTGCCGGAAGAATTTGGCGGCATTGGCCTTGGTCTGGGCGAAGTGGTGCCGATTGTCGAGCAAATGGGCCGCGCTTTGATGGCTCTGCCTTATGTCTCAACCGTGCTGGCCGGACAAGCGATTTTGCGCGGCGGCACGGAGGCGCAAAAAAGCCAATACCTTCCCGCCATTGCCAGTGGCAGTGCGGCCAGCCTCGCCTTGTGCGAAGACCATGCCGATTGGGAGTTGGGTAATGTATCGTGCACGGCGGTGAAAACCGATGACGGACTGCGCTTGTCGGGCGCGAAATATCTGGTCACTGATGCCGCCTTGGCCGAGCTGATTGTCGTGACGCTGCGTTATGAGGATAAGCCCGTGCTGGTGGTTGTGCCGCGCACGGCGATACCCGATAACGCGCTGACGCGGGAAAAAGTCATTGATGACACGCGCCGCTCTTATGCTTTGGCCTTAGATGGCATCACCATCGGCCAAGAGGCGTTGATGGATGTATCCAAAACCCAAGACACGCTGGCCCATTTGGAATTAGCGGCCAGCCTGTTATTGGCGGCGGAAATGTGCGGCGGGGCCTATAGCGTGATTGATTACACGCTGGATTATCTCAAAACCCGTAAGCAATTCGGCAAGCTGATTGGCAGTTATCAATCGCTGAAACACACCATGGTCGACGCGCATATGGGCTATGAGCGGGCTCGCTCGCATCTTTACAGCGCGGCTTATGTGTTCGATCAGCAAGGCGAGGGCGAGATTGCCGTGCGCATGGCCAAGGCGGAGGCCAATGAAGCATTTTCTTTCGCCGCTGACCGCGCCATTCAGTTCCATGGCGGTTTCGGCTTTACCTATGATTGTGATGCGCAACTATATCGCCGTCGCGCCATTTGGGGCTCGGCCCTGCATGGCGATGCCCGCTATCACCGCCGCAAACTGGCTG
>JAHEIG010000012.1:0-9977 GCA_024639515.1 Rhodobiaceae bacterium
GCCGACAGGTTTGAGATAATCGCCGGGGTAAAGCCCTGCAGGAATCTCGCCAATATCGTCGCCCAGTGCTTCGCGCATGCGCAACAGCGCTGATTGCGCCAACACATCAACCTGTGAGCCAGCATCATTGATATAATACTCGCGCAGCACGTCATAACCGGTTTTCTCCAGCAAACGCGCTAAGGCGTCGCCAAATACCGCGCCGCGCGCATGGCCGACATGCATCGGGCCGGTCGGGTTGGCTGACACATATTCGACATTCACCGCCTCGCCGGCATATTGCGTGCTGGTGCCATAAGCCAAGCCCTGCTCCAAAACCTCGGGCACCAGCGACAGCCAAAACGGCGCCACTAAGCGGATATTAACAAACCCCGGGCCAGCAATATCGGCACTTTCAATATGCTCCATTGCGGTCAGGCGCTCGACCAAATGGCCGGCCAAGTCGCGCGGGTTCATACCGGCCGCCTTGCCCAGCACCATGGCGGCATTGGTCGCCATATCGCCATGCGCGGCATCGCGCGGCGGCTCAACCGTCAGGCGGCTAAAATCCAGATTATCGGGTAAAACACCCTCGCCCTGCAGGGCGGTTAAAACAGCGATTACATCGCCTTCAATACGAGCAAATAAATTCATCAGCAGTGTTTACGCCATCGTGTCGGAAATGTCGAACAATCGACGATGTTCTTCCATCGCAAACCGATCGGTCATGCCCGCTATATAGTCACAAATAATCCGCGCCCGCCCCAACTCATCGCTGGCTTGCGCGCCAAGCCGCCATTCTTCCGGCAACACATCGGGTTCGGCGAATAATAAATCAAACAAATCGCGCATCACCCGACGGGCCTTGCTCATTGAGCCATTGACCGTGTGGTGGCGGTATACGCGCTCGAACAAAAACTCTTTAATCACCTTATGTTGCGCCGCCAATTCTGGCGAGAAGCTGGCCGTGGCCTGGCCCATTTGGCGCACATCATCGGCAAACTCAATTTGGTGCTCAGCAAGGCAAGCGCGGGTTTGCGTGACCAAATCATTAATCATCACCGAAATCATTTCGCGGACCAATTCATGGCGCTGCATTTTGGCATCCAAAGCGCCGAATTTGTTTTCAATGTCGCGCAAAATATCGCCGGTCAGCGGCAATCCGCGCAAATCATCAAGGCTGATAAGCCCAGCCCGCAAGCCGTCATCAATATCGTGATTATTATAGGCGATATCATCGGATAGTGCGGCAATTTGGGCCTCCAGTGATGGCCAGCTATCGAGCTGCAAATCTTGCTGTTGGGCGTGTTCTTGAATGGCAAACGGCAAATCGCTCAACTGGCGCTCACCATCCAGCAACGGGCCGTTATGTTTGACCAAGCCCTCAAGGCTTTCCCATGTCAGGTTCAGGCCATCAAACGGCACATAGCGTTTTTCCAAACGGGTGACGATGCGCAAGGTCTGGGCGTTATGGTCGAAGCCGCCATAATTTTCCATCGCCGCGTCGAGCGCCTCCTCACCAGCATGGCCAAATGGCGTGTGCCCGAGGTCATGGGCCAGTGACAGCATTTCAATGAGGTCTTCATCCAACCCCATTTCGCGGGCGATGGAGCGGCCGATCTGCGCCACTTCCAATGAATGGGTCAGGCGGGTGCGGTAATAGTCGCCGACATGGGCCACGAACACTTGCGTTTTATGCTTCAGGCGGCGGAAGGCACCAGCGTGCAGAATGCGGTCGCGGTCGCGTTGAAACGGGGTCCGCGTTTTGCTCTCGCCCTCCGGGTGCAAACGCCCGCGCGAATGCGCTTCATGGCACGCATAAGAGGATAAAGTGGTGTTCATCTGGTCGCGTCCTTTTCGATACGAGACAACTCAAACTCTCACAGCCCGCGCAGCTTTTTTGCGAGCAACTCCCTTTCTCTTAGAACGCTTTGCGGTAATTGGCAAAACAATCTGTTGGCCGTGCAGACGGGCGCACCGCAAACACTTGAATTTCGCCTCAACTCAACCTATCTTTTCGGCATGGAACAAGAAGTCAGTAAATTTGCAATCACTAGTTCGGCGGCCACTCAAATCGCCAAAATTTTGGCCTCTGAGGCCGATGGCAGTTGCCTGCGGGTTGCTGTGCAAGGCGGCGGATGCTCTGGTTTCTCGTATATTTTCTCGATTGACGACACGCAAACATCTGATGATTTGGCCTTCGCCCGCGATGGCATCACGGTGTTGGTCGATGAAATGTCGCTGCAGTATATGGAAGGCTCCGAGATTGACTGGGTTGATGACCTGATTGGCGCTGCCTTTCAAATCAACAATCCCAATGCCACGGCCTCATGCGGCTGTGGCACGTCTTTCGACGTTTAAACATCATGAAAATTGCCAGTTGGAACGTAAACTCGGTGAAAGCCCGTCTGCCTAATCTGCTGACATGGCTGGAAGAAGCGCAACCCGATATTGTCGGCCTGCAAGAGCTGAAATGCGTCGATGACGCCTTCCCGCGAGCTGACATTGAGGCTTTGGGCTATAATGTCGAGACGCATGGGCAGAAAACCTATAATGGCGTCGCCCTACTCTCAAAGCACCCGTTGGAAGATGCCTCGCGCGGCCTGCCTGATTTTAATGATGAACAAGCCCGCTACATCGAAGCGGTGGTCAGCACTGACACTGGCGCGGTCCGCGTCGCCTCGCTTTATTTGCCCAATGGCAACCCTGTCGAAGACGGCAATGGGCCGAAATACACTTACAAGCTGAATTGGATGGCCGCCCTGGAAGCCCATGCCAAAACCCTGCTCGGCTATGATGAAGCATTTGTGCTGGCCGGTGATTACAATGTCATTCCGACACCGCAGGATGTCCACAATCCAAGCGCATGGGAAGGCGATGCGCTATATCGCCCTGAAACCCATGCGGCGTTCCGGCGGCTGACCAATCTCGGCCTCACAGAAGCCGTCGCCAGCCTCAGCGCGACCGACGACACGACTTATACATTCTGGGATTATCAAGCCGGGGCGTGGCCGAAAAATAACGGCATCCGCATCGACCACCATTTGCTATCGCCACTGGCGGCCGACCGGTTGACCGGGTTCGGCATCGACAAGCACACTCGCGACTGGGAACGCCCGTCCGACCATGTGCCTGTCTGGATTACCCTCGACGTTTAGATATCAGCGTATTGCTTCTTCTCTTTAGCCCCGCCCGGATGCGTCACCGCACCTTTGAAAGCTGGGCCAACGGTTTGCGCGTATTTCCACAACGTGCCCGAGGCGAAATCATTTTCACGGGCAGACCAAGCGGCTTTGCGCTCGGCCAGCACCGCCTCATCAACCAATAGATCAATCGTGCCCCCTTCGGCGTCGATGCGGATTTTGTCGCCATCTTCGATCAGCGCAATCGGCCCGCCTTCGGCTGCTTCAGGGCCAACATGGCCGATGCAGAAACCGCGTGTCGCGCCAGAGAAGCGACCATCGGTAATCAGCGCCACTTTATCGCCATTGCCCTGACCATAAATAGCTGATGTCGTCGACAGCATTTCGCGCATACCCGGGCCACCTTTTGGGCCTTCGTAGCGGATCACAATCACATCACCAGCTTGATAGTCCTCGCGGGTGACAGCGGCGAAAGCATCTTCCTCGCAATCGAAGCAGCGGGCTGTGCCTTCAAATTGCAGCACTTCCATGCCAGCCACTTTCACAATCGCGCCCTCAGGGGCCAGCGAGCCTTTCAGCCCGACAACACCTCCGGTTGGGGTGATTGGGTTGGTCACCGGATAAATCACTTTTTGCTCCGGGTTGAAGGTAATTTCTTCAAGGTTTTCTTCCAGCGATTTGCCGGTTACAGTCAGGCAATCGCCATGCAGATAGTCGCCTTCGAGCAATGTCTTCAGCAGCATTGGCACGCCGCCGGCTTCATACATGTCTTTGGCAACATAATTGCCGCCCGGTTTCAAATCGGCGACATAAGGTGTCTTTTTGAAAATCTCGGCCACTTCCATCAGGTCGAAATCAATGCCCGCCTCATGCGCCATGGCTGGCAAATGCAGACCGGCATTGGTCGAGCCGCCGGTTGCGGCGACCACGGTGGCGGCGTTTTCCAGCGATTTGCGCGTCACGATATCGCGCGGGCGGATGTTTTTGGAAATCAGCTCCATCACCGCACGACCCGAGGCGTCGGCATAAGCATCCCGGCTTTCATAGGGGGCTGGCGCACCGGCTGAATTTGGCAAGGCCAGACCAATGGCTTCGGATACGCAGGCCATGGTGTTGGCGGTGAACTGGCCACCACAAGCGCCGGCACTTGGGCAGGCGACGCATTCTAGCTCGTGCAAATCTTCATCCGGCATATTACCGGCAGCGTGTTGACCAACCGCTTCGAACACATCCAGCACGGTGACGTCTTTGCCTTGGAACTCGCCCGGCATAATCGAGCCGCCATACATAAACACGCTTGGCACATTCAATCGCAGCATTGACATCATCAGACCCGGCAGCGATTTGTCACAACCGGCCAAGCCGACCATGGCGTCATAGCAATGGCCGCGCATGGTTAATTCGACGCTATCGGCAATCACTTCGCGCGACACCAGCGACGACTTCATCCCCTCGTGACCCATGGCGATGCCGTCTGTCACGGTGATGGTGCAGAACTCACGCGGTGTTCCATTGGTCGCCTTCACACCAGCCTTGGCAGACTGGGCCTGACGCATCAGCGCAATGTTGCACGGGGCGGCTTCATTCCAGCACGAAACCACGCCGACAAATGGCTGGTTAATTTCTTCTTCCGTCATGCCCATGGCATAATAGTAAGACCGGTGCGGCGACCGTTCGGGGCCAACCGACACATGGCGGCTAGGTAATTTTGATTTATCGAAGCTGGACATTCTTTTCTCCTGAAAACTCGCCCTTATGTAACAAGATTTCTCCACACTTGCGAGCATAAATCGGCTACCGTCCGGCATGGCGTTTTTCAGTGAAACCTTGTTGCTCTTTATTGCCGGATTGTTCGGCGGGGTTATGAATGCTCTGGCCGGTGGCGGCAGTGGCGTGACCTTTGCGGCGCTGATTTTTACCGGCATGCCGCCAATTATCGCCAATGCCACCAACACCTTCGCCGCCACGCTGGGTTATATCACCGGTGCCTTTGGCTATCGCAAACACGTTTATCAGGTGCGCGGGCCGCTGATTTGGCAATTGCCGATTGTGTTTATCGGCGGGTTGATTGGCGGCTGGATGCTGTTGCAAACAGAGGCGCATGTGTTCGAAGCGGCGGTGCCGTGGCTGTTTTTATTCGCCACCACCCTATTCATGCTGGGCAATCGTTTGCAGCAATGGGCCTCTCAAATGGATGCCCGCCACATCACCATTGTTGGCGGTGTGGCCTTGTTCGCCACCTGCGTTTATGGCGGCTATTTCAATGGCGGCTTTGGCATTTTGACGCTGGCGGCTTTGTCGCTGGCCGGATACACCGCCGTGCGGGCAATGAACGGGGTGAAGCTGATATTCGCCACTGTGTCATCTGTCGGGGCGTTGATTTTGTTCATCCGCGCCGATGCGATTGATTATCTCGGCGGGCTGGCGGTGATGGCTGGTATTGGCATTGGCAGCTATGGCGCCGCTCGCCTGACCGATTATGTGTCGGATGAAAATGTTCGCCGCGCCAGCTTGCTGGTGTGCTTTGGGGTGACGATTTATGCCTTTTGGCGCTATTACCTCGGCTGAGATTAGCCGAGACGGGCCAGCGCTTCGCCGAGCTTTTCGAGATGCGCTTCCTCTTCAGCCAGACGCTGTTTGTTTTCGTTAATCACCGCTTCTGGTGCTTTATCCAAAAACCCTTGATTGCCGAGCTTGCCAGAGATTTTCTTAATCTCGCCATTGACCTTGCCAATGGCTTTTTGCAAACGGGCTTTTTCGGCGTCGACATCAATCACATCGGCCAGTGGCAAGGCCAGTGTCGCCTCGCCCAAGACAAGCTGCACCGCGCCTTCGGGCACCGCATCGGCAAATTGAATATCTTCGACGCGGGTCAAACGTTGCAACACAGATTTGGTTTGCTCAAACCGCTGGCGCGTCTGCGCATTGGCCGACACCGCAACCAGTGCCAGTTTTGCCCCTGCTGGCACGTTCATTTCAGCCCGCACCGAGCGGATGCCGGTAATCGCTTCAATTAGCCAGTTAATCTCATCGTCAGCCGCTTCATCAATCAACCCGTCAGCCAGGGTCGGCCAGCTATCGAGCATCAGCTTATCAGCGCGGGTGGCGGTTTTGCCCCATAATTCTTCGGTGACAAATGGCATGAACGGGTGCAGCAGACGCAGCGCATGGTCGAGTGCCCATTTGGTGGCGGCTTGCGCTTCGGCCTGTGCTACGCGGTCATCGCCCTGCAACACCGGCTTGGCCAGTTCGACATACCAATCGCAGAAATTATTCCAGATAAATTGATAGGCGGCATTGGCGGCATCGTTAAAGCGATAGGCCTCCAAGGCTTCGGTGACGGCGTTTTGCGCCCGCACGCTTTGGCTGACCAGCCATTTGGTCAATGGCTGGGTGGCGCTGGCCGGATCAAACGCATCGGCCTCAAAGCAGCCATTCATTTCGCAGAAACGCGCCGCGTTCCAAAGTTTGGTGCCAAAATTGCGATAGCCCTCAACCCGCGATTCCGACAGCCGGATGTCGCGGCCCATGGCGGCCATGGACGACAGGGTGAAGCGCAAAGCATCGGCGCCATATTGATCCACCAAGTTTAGCGGGTCGATAACATTGCCCTTGGATTTCGACATTTTGGCGCCGCTTTCGTCGCGCACCAGCGCGTGGATATAGACCGTGTGAAACGGCACTTCATCCATGAAATGCAGGCCGCCCATCATCATCCGCGCAACCCAGAAGAAAATGATATCAAACGCCGTGACCAGCACATTGGTTTTATAATGCCGTGCCAGTTCCGGCGTTTTGTCGGGCCAGCCCAAGGTTGAAAACGGCCACAGCGCAGATGAGAACCATGTATCGAGCACATCTTCGTCGCGGGTAATTTCGGTTGGTTTGCCAAAATGCGCATCGGCCTTGGCTTGTGCCTTGTCTTCGCTTTCGGCGACGAATATCTCGCCATCAGGGCCATACCATGCCGGGATTTGGTGCCCCCACCAGAGCTGGCGCGAAATGCACCATGGCTGGATATTCTCCATCCACTCATAATAGGTTTTCGACCAATTGGCCGGCACGAATTTGGTCTCGCCGCTTTTCACAGCTTCTAGTGCCGGCTTGGCCAGCGTCGCCGCGTCGACATACCATTGGTCGGTCAACCATGGCTCGATGACTTTATCCGAGCGGTCGCCAAACGGCACCATATGGGTGTTTTCTTCGATTTTGTCGATGACGCCCAAACTCTCCAGCGTCTCGACGACCTTCGCCCGCGCTTCAAAACGCTCCAGCCCTTGCCACTCATCGCGGCCAATCATCTCGTCAAAGGCTTCGTCGCTGAGGTCGATATGGGCCCGCTGATCGAGAATATTAATCGCCGCCAGACCTGCCCGCTTGCCGACTTCAAAATCGTTAAAGTCATGCGCCGGAGTAATTTTCACCGCCCCCGAGCCTTGTTCAGGGTCGGCGTATGTATCCGCGACAATCGGGATGCGGCGGCCAACGATGGGCAGCACGACGTATTTACCGATTAAGTCTTGATAGCGTTCATCATCTGGATGCACCGCAACGCCAGTATCACCGAGCATGGTTTCTGGCCGCGTCGTCGCCACGGTGATATGCCCTGAGCCGTCTTCCAGCGGATAGTTGAAGTGCCACATATGGCTGTTGACTTCTTTTTGCACCACTTCCAGATCAGACACCGCCGTCAGCAGGCCCGGATCCCAGTTGACCAAACGCTTGTCTTTGTAAATCAGCCCCTGCTCGTGCATGGTGACAAATACTTTGAGCACCGCTTTCGACAGACCTTCATCCATGGTGAAGCGCTCGCGGCTCCAATCACATGAGGCCCCGAGGCGGCGCAATTGCTGGCTGATGGTCGAGCCGCTTTGTTCTTTCCATTCCCAGACGCGTTCGATAAATGCCTCACGCCCCATATCGCGGCGCGAGGTATTGCCTTCAGCCGCCAATTGGCGCTCGACGACCATTTGTGTGGCGATGCCAGCATGGTCGGTGCCCGGTTGCCACAACACATCGCGCCCGCGCATCCGCTCAAAGCGGCACAGAATATCTTGCAATGTGTTATTCAGCGCATGGCCCATATGCAACACGCCGGTCACATTGGGCGGGGGAATCATAATTGTGTATGGCTCGCCATCATTGCGGCCCGGCTTAAAGCACCCGCCGTCTTCCCATTCGGCATACAGGCGCGCCTCAATATCATTGGGCGAATAATTTTTATCGAGTTGCGAACTGTCAGTCATAATCTCAGAGATTTCGGGGTGCGCATCACCCCCTAAGGGCCGACACTAGGAAAACTAATTGCGTTCAACGCCTTCCGCTGGCTTAACCCGCAAATGCTTGCCGGTCAACCGACCGACACTGGCCAACAAGCTGTAGGCAGCGAGGTTTCTGGTCGTGTCGACCGTCACCAAAGCCACCCGCGCATCGAGCAAATCACGTTCGGCGTCCAGCACATCCAGATTGGTACGGGTGCCGAGTTTGTTTTCCTCACGCACCCCATCCAAGGCAATCTCTGAGGCGATGATGAGCTGCTTTTGCGCGTCAATCGCGGCGGCCGCTGCTTTGTAATTATTCCACGCCACAATCACCCCACGCTCAACCGCGTCTGAGGTTGCATGCACCTGATATTTTAGCGCGTCAGAATAGCTCGACGCAGCAGTAATGCCCATCACCGACCGACCGCCGGTGAAAATCGGCACTGTCAGCGTGGCGACGACTTCTGTCACTTCCATTTCGACACCGGCCAATGCTTTGGTCGGGTCTTCGTAATTGGTATAGCTGCCGCGTACCGTGACCGATGGCAAAGCCGAGCCAATGGCGCTATAGGTATTAAAGCGGCCACTGGCTGACATTTCTTTCGACGAAATCAGCAACGGGCTTTCACGACGGGCGATTGAAATCGCGTCATTGAGGCTGCGCGGCAGACGCGGCAATTTTTGCAGCTCAGACAAATCATTGGGTTCTTGGTTGTAAACCTCGCGGTACACTGCTTTAGCCCCGCGCAAATCAGCTTCGGCGCGCAGCAAGCCCGCCTGTGCACCTGCCAGCGCGGCTTCCGATTGCGCCACATCGGTGCGCGTCACAACCCCGACCTCAAAACGGTCGCGCACTTCTTGCAACTGCTTTTCCAGCACATTGGCGTTTTCCACGTTCAAGTCATAAACCGATTGGGTGCGCAGCACTTCCAAATAGGCAGCGATGGCTGAGCGGATGACTTGTTGTTCGGTTTCTGTCAGGTCAGCGCGGGCACTGCGGATTTCGGCCCGCTTGCCGCGAAACGCGTTGAGGTTTTTACCACTGGTAAACAAGCTTTGTGTCACCGACACGCCATAGGCATCCACATCATGGTCGCCAATATTGGCAGCACTATTGACTAGGCCGGTGCGATAACTTTCTGCATCTGTGTTGGAGCGGGTTTCTGAGGCAAACGCCACCACTTGCGGCAACATATCGGCCAGCGTGATATATTGCGACGCACTCAGCGCTTCATAATTCGACTGTGCGGCGGCCAAAGTCGGGTTGACGGCCAGCGCGTGCGACAGCGCATTATTCAAAGTTTCCGCATTGGCGGTTGAGGCCAAAAGCCCGGACGCCAAAAGAAGTGTCAGTGTTTTATGTTTCATCAGTCCATCCCGCATGATTCTTCAATTGTTCACAACCACCCAAAGCGTTGGGCTTAAAACTCAAACCCTTTGGCCAGATCAAACTGCTCAAGCCGAGGGGCTGATAAATCAAACGCCACTTGCGACGAGAAGCTGTCACCAATGCGATTAAATATGACAGCTTTTTGACTGCCGTCTACCTGCTTGACGCAAACCAACCGCCCCATTGGGGACAATTGTTCAAGCA
>JAHEIG010000012.1:9987-14298 GCA_024639515.1 Rhodobiaceae bacterium
TTGATAAAGATGACATCAAACGGGCCTTGCTTGGCTTGCCCCTCGGTTAGTGGGCCAGACACAGCCACCGCATTATCAATGCCGATTTCTTGCCAAATTTCGCTGGCTTTTTCGCCAAAGGCTTCGTTTTCTTCCAGCGTGATAACGGTATTGGTCAGACCGGCCAAAACCGCCGCCGAATAGCCCGTGCCGCCAGCAATATCCAGCACCACATCGTCTTTTGACAATTTCGCCAATTCGGCCAAACGGGCAAACGCCAATGGTGTCAGCATGGTGCGCGAATGTTCATCAGCGGCGCAGACAAGCTCTAAGTCGCCATAAGCCACATTGCGTTGCACCGAGCCAACAAATTCTTCGCGCGGAATTGCCGAAATCAAATCGGTGATGGTGTAATCACGCACACCGCCCGGCTTAATTTGGCATTCAACCATGTTAAACCGCGCTTCGGCAGTCAGTTCATCGTCAATTTTTGCTGCGCTAGCCATGTCATCTCCACTATGAGGCCTGTCGAAGCCTTTATATACGTTGCGCCCGTTGATTTGACAATCGCTGACAGGGGATTTGGACAAAACATTTGAACAAGCGAAAAACAGGTTGCACTCCCAAGGCGAATATTTATAAACACATGCTCACCTTGTCGTGTTTCGACATGACGGCCACGTGGCGGAGTGGTGACGCAGCGGCCTGCAAAGCCGTGTACCCCGGTTCGATTCCGGGCGTGGCCTCCACAAATCACAGCCAATGCGTAAATTCGTCTTGGCGTTTGCGGCAAGCTCTGATATATCGCATTGAATGGTTTTAAAGCAATGCGCCTGATCCCCGGTAGCTCAGTGGTAGAGCAAACGGCTGTTAACCGTTCGGTCGCTGGTTCGAGTCCGGCCCGGGGAGCCACCATTCTTCAAAACCTCCAAACGTCAAAAACTGTCAAAGCTCGGCTTTCGCAGTTTTTTGTGTTCAGCACATTGCTTTGCAAAGCCTCCGGCCTTTGCACAACCTCTGCCCGCCTGTTAAGCCCTTGAAGGCCAGACGCGGACTTGTCGCGGACTTATCGCGGAATTTACCGCAGAATTTACCAAAGAGTTTTAGAATCACCCTAAACTATTAATGCAAAATTCTTTTGTATGGGTTAGTTTCTAACTGTTTAAGTAATCGGAGAAGTAAATCATGAGGTCTTATCAACACAAACTGGCAACACTGGCTTGCCTATTCATGCTGCCAGTTGCCGCCAACGCGCAACCAGCTATCTCACCGACAATCGACGGTGTTTTTTCAATTTCAAAATCTAGTTTGGAGGCATTCAGTGATGAAAGCGAAATGGAGGGGTTTTTTCTAAGTTCCGACCTAACCTTCAGCGATCACATCTCATTGGGCTTAGACGTGGATAGAAAAACCTGGGACCCAGATTACACATTGATAGACTTGAGCTTTGACCGCCTCCAACTCGAGCCGACCTACACATTTGCAAATGGTTTTTATGTTGGCGCGTTCGTGCAAGACGCTTCATTAGACATTATTTATTCGATTGATTTTGATAGTCGCGGTTTATTTGCTGGCTTCACCTCAGGCAAATGGGATGCAGAGGTATATGCTGGAGAAACCGAAATGTCATTAGGTCCATTTGGAGAAGGGCAATCCGAATCAACCATGCATGGCGTTTCGACGTCGTATGACATCTCAGACCAGTTGGAAATATCGGCCCACATTTCGCAGGCAAACTTGCCAGATGATAGTGGTGGTGGACAACATAATATGCACGCCTTGGCAGCCACCTACAAACTCAACAATGGTTACACCGCATATGGTGCCTATGAGAGATTTAAGTCGGAGTTGTATGGGGCTGAAGAATTCGACGCCTATGCCCTCGGCGTTGGCTACAATTTTGCCGAGAGAGGCACGAAAGTACCGGGGATGGTGACGATAGAAGTCGGGCGTCGAGACATCTTTGACAGTTCTGAAGATTGGACAACCCTGGCTTGGGTAGTGCCGCTTGGCAAAGGTGAAGTTGAACCTCTAGATAGCATTGCGCGCTCGGCCAAGGGAGATGTCCGCACGCCATATTTGCAGTTCGTGGCACATAGCTCGGCAGTGTCCGTACTGGACTAAGCGAAACAACTGATCAGCTTACAACAGATAAAGCCCAGCTCTGCTGGGCTTTATTTTTGTTTGCTCGTCAGATAGATAAGTTCAACGCTCCACCCCGAATACGAAAAAAGCGTGAATTATACGAAACCGCCTTTATACTCCGCCCCACCATGCAGATAACCGCACAAACACTCGACAACCTTTCGCGCCTCACGGACGAGGCTGCCGTCCTCACCGATGCTGAGGGCACGATTGTCGTGGCCAATGAAAAAGCCACCGACTTGTTGGGCCATCAGATTGTCGGCAATCCGCTTGAGGCGTTTATCCGCCTGCCCGACTTACCAGCCGCTATTCGTCGGGCCAACGCGGAAAACCTGCCAAGCCGTTTCGCCTATAGCCGCATGGATGTGGTGAAGCGCCAGTTTAATATCTCAGTCGCACCGATCGATGGCCAGCATGTCTATGTGTTTTTGCAAGACACCACGCTTGAGCCAACCCTTGAGCGGCTGCAATCTGACTTTGTTGCCAATGTCAGCCACGAATTGCGCTCGCCGCTAAATGCGCTAAACGGCTTTATCGAGACCCTGCTCGGCCCTGCTGCTGATGACCCAGAGGCGCAACAGCAATTCTTGCCGATTATGCAATCTGAGGCGGCGCGCATGCAGCGGCTGATTGACGGCCTATTATCGCTATCGCGTTTCGAGGCAGAGGCGTATCGGCCACCGGTTGACCACATAAAGCTGCTTGATCTGATCCAGTCGGTTGTCGCAGTAAAACAAGCGCAGGCCGAAGCTGAGGATATGCGGATTGTCGTTCAGCATGCCCCGGAGGCAACCGCGCTTATTTTAGCCGATGCCGATGAAATGGCCGAGGTCTTCCACAACCTTCTGGAAAACGCCATTCGCTATGGCGACAATGGCACCGACATCATAATCGACATGGCCGAGAATATCGGTTTGCGCGGCACCCATCGCCAGGGTGTTTTGCGGGTGCGGGTCATCAATCAGGGCAAAACCATCGACGCGCGTCACCTATCGCGCTTGACCGAGCGTTTCTATCGCGTCGATGAAGGCCGGGCCCGCTCCATGGGCGGCTCTGGGCTTGGCTTGGCGATTGTGAAGCACATCCTCAATCGCCATCGCGGGCGAATCGGCATCACCAGCGACAATGGCGAAACCTGCGTCGCCCTGATTATCCCAACCCTTTCGACGCCGTCTTAAGCCGCTTTTTGAGCCTCCCTTATTGGCGGTTTTCCGCCGCTTATCTCTAGTCACGGCAGTTGTAACAAAACTGTCACATTTCTGTCATAACCCCTTCGTGTAAGTCGGCCAGTTTGCGCGGGTCAAAAACCTGTGGAGTTACAAATGACAAAGTTCAAATATCTTCTCGGTGCTCTTCTCGGTGCCTCTCTGAGTGTCAGCGCAAGTGCCCGCGACCAGATTGAAATTGTTGGATCGTCGACGGTGTTCCCGTTCTCAACAACCGTGGCCGAACAATTTGGCCGCTCAAGTAAATTCAAAACCCCCGTCGTCGAAGCCACTGGCTCAGGCGGTGGCTTGAAATTGTTCTGCGCCGGTATCGGCCTCGAACACCCAGACATCACCAATGCGTCTCGCCGCATTAAAGAAAAAGAATTCGCCAATTGTCAGGCCAAAGGCATCGACATGACGGAAATCGTCATCGGGTTTGACGGGATCGTGATTGCCAATGCCAAAAATGGCGCGGCCCTTAACCTAACGCTGCAACATGTCTATCTGGCCACCGCCAAAATGGTGCCAAACCCAGACCAACCCTGTCAGGCTAACTGGTGCGAGCCAGTGCCCAACCCGTATAAGAAATGGAGCGATATTGATAGCTCTCTGCCTGACGTGAAAATCGAAATCCTCGGCCCTCCCCCAACCTCCGGTACCCGTGACGCTTTCCAAGAATTGGCGATGAGCGGCGGTGCAGCAGCCTATGCCCACATGAACGCGCTGAAAAGCAGCGACAAAGCGCTGTGGAAAAAGCTAACCCGCACCGTGCGCGAAGACGGCGCATGGATTGATGCCGGCGAGAACGACAATCTGATGGTGTCGAAACTGGTTGCCAATCCAGATGCCGTTGGCGTCTTTGGTTTCAGCTTCCTTGACCAAAATGCCGATAAAATCAAAGGCTCTATGGTCAATAATATTGAACCGACTTTTGAGAATATTGCTGGCGGCGATTATAAAATCTCCCGCTCGCTCTATT
>JAHEIG010000133.1 GCA_024639515.1 Rhodobiaceae bacterium
TCGCCGTCAATATTCAGCGCGTTCAATTCGCGCCGCATGGCGTCAACCGCCGCCTGATCTGCGGCTTTTTCATCACCCCGACCAATCAAGGTAGAAGCCGCCACCGCTGCCCGCTCTGTCACCCTTGCCAGCTCTAGTGTCAGTACTCGATCAATTTTCTTGGCAGCCATGGTGTTCTCCTTCACATCAGTCGGCAAAAATCGGTAATGACAGCACGCCATTACAAATATTCTTCTCGTTCTGTAACGCTTTCAAAGCATTGTCTAACGACGATTCGTCAACTTCGTGGGTTATAAATACCACGGGTAAAAAGCCATCGCCATCATTGCTTGCTCTTTGTACCACTTCTTCTATGGATACGCCGTTTTCAGCCAGTATTTGCGTGGCTTTGGCCATGCTGCCGGGCTTATCAGCAAGCCCAACACGCAGGTAATATTCGCTTTCCGGTGCCTGATGCGAGGCCGAGGCGGTCATATCCGCCGTGGCGCGGTCAAACAGGGCTTGGCCATCGCCGCGTGCGAGGTCGGCAATATCGGCCAAAACCGCCGATGCCGTGGCCCCGCCACCAGCCCCTGCGCCTTGCAGAAACAACTTACCTAATGGTTGAGAGGTAAACAGTAAACCATTCAATTCGTTTGATACTTCTGCCAGCGCGCCGCCTTTGCGCACCAACATAGGGGTAACTTTTTGATACACTTTGCCGTCGGCTTGGCGGCTGACGCCAATCAGCCGGATGACGCAGTCAAATTGCCGCGCGAAGGAAATATCCTGCTCCGTAATGCGCTCGACCCCCTCAACCGCCATGGCGCTGACGTCGGGGCGCAAATCAAACGCCAAAGCTGACAAAATCGACAGCTTCTGCGCCGCATCGACGCCGCTGACATCCAATTCAGGGTCGGCTTCGGCAAAGCCTTTTTCTTGTGCTTCTTGCAAGGCCGCCTCAAAACTCAGCCCGGCCTCATCCATACGGGTGAGGATATAATTGCAGGTGCCGTTCAAAATACCGGCAATTTGCTGCAATTGGTTGCCTGCCAAGCCTTGCCGCAAGGTCTTGATGACCGGAATACCGCCGGCGACCGCCGCTTCATAAGCCAACGGCACCACAGCACCACCGGTATTGGCAGATAATTGCGATAGTTCATTGGCATGCGCGGCGACGAGGGCTTTATTGGCCGTGACCACAGGCTTGCCGGCTTTCAGCGCGGCGCGCACCAAATCCAAGGCGGCGCCATCCTGCCCGCCCATCAGTTCGACAACCAGATCAACATCATCAGCCGTCGCCAGCTTCAGCGGATCGGCTGAAAAGGCGATATTTTGCATATCAAAACCACGGTCTTTGCTGGCATCGCGGGCGCTGACGCGGGTCACCACAACATTGCTAACGGCGCCGTCAAGCAAATGGCGGGCGACCGTGGCCCCAACCGTGCCGAGCCCTGCGATACCGACACGCAAAGAAGATACGCTATCTAAACTCATGATGCTTTGGCCTGCTCCTTGTGGTGATCAAGGAAGCGCTTCAGGTTCCGCCCTGCTTGGCGAACGCGCTGTTCGTTCTCAACAAGTGCCAAACGCACATAATCATCGCCATATTCGCCAAAGCCAATGCCCGGCGACACCGCAATGTCGGCTTCTTTCAACAGCAAGGTGGCGAATTCCAGCGATTTCATGCCCACAAAAGGCGGCGGAATTTTGGCCCATGCGAACATTGTCGCTTTCGGCGGTGGCACATCCCAGCCAGCACGCGAAAACACATCAATCAGCACGTCGCGACGGTCTTTATAGACGGCGCGAATATCGGCAACGACTTCCTCAGGGCTATCCAGCGCCGCCGCAGCAGCCACCTGAATCGGCGTAAAGGCGCCATAATCGAGATAGGATTTGATCCGGGTCAGCGCCCCAATCAGCTTTTCATTGCCGACGGCAAAGCCCATCCGCCAGCCCGGCATGGAGAAGGTTTTCGACAGCGAAGTGAACTCAACAGCCACATCCATCGCCCCGTCGACCTGCAAAATTGACGGCGGCCGTTCATTTTCGTCGAAATAAATCTCGGCATAAGCCAAATCTGACAACACGATAATGTCATGCTCTTTGGCGAAAGCGACGATGCGCTCATAAAACGCCAAATCGACCAATTGCGCCGACGGGTTGCCGGGATAATTCAGCACCAACGCTTTCGGCTTCGGGTGACTATGCGCCACCGCATGGTCGAGCACTTCGAAAAAGTCAGTGTCTTCTTCGATTGGCAGGTGCTGGATGGTGGCGCCTGAAATAATAAATCCGAACGCATGGATTGGGTATGTCGGGTTGGGCACCAAAATCACATCGCCAGGATTGGTAATCGCCTGCGCCATATTGGCGAAACCCTCTTTTGACCCGAGGGTTGCAATGACTTGCGTATCCGGGTCGAGCTTCACCCCAAAGCGGCGCTCATAATAACGCGCTTGGGCTTTACGCAAGCCGGGAATGCCTTTCGACGCCGAATAGCGATGGGTGCGTGGGTTGAGCACGGTTTCCACCAGCTTATCGACAATATGCTTCGGGGTCGGCAAATCGGGGTTGCCCATGCCGAAATCGATAATGTCTTTACCGGCCGCGCGCGCTTCTGCTTTGAGCTTGTTGACGCTCTCAAAAACATAAGGGGGAAGTCGCTCAATACGCTGAAAGTCATTTTCCATAATCTGTGTCCGTCTCGTTTTACTCTTCGCTTTAAGACGCCCAATTAAGGCATCAACATGTCGTCGCCGCGGTTTATGGAAACAGCGGTTGTTGTTGCAGTCCGGCGGTTTCGTCAA
>JAHEIG010000019.1:0-9605 GCA_024639515.1 Rhodobiaceae bacterium
AGCCACTCCAATAGGGGGAAGGCGGCAGGGCGCATCGACCCGCAAGCCAGGAAACCTGCCTAAATTGGTCGCTCTTTCGCGCAGGCGGGATGAACTGCACGAGGCGGACAAAGGCCAGATGGTCTCCGTTACAGACGACATTTTTGAAACCGACTTTGTCGGCCTCGCTCAACCGCGTGGCGGCAAAGCACAAATCTGTTCGGAGTTATCATGAACACTCATCGTCTCACGCGGCCTTCGTCCGTGTTACAAAACACCGTCAAAAACGGTTTAACCACCTCTCTGCTCTCCCTCGGCCTGATGGTTTCGGCTGTCGCTGAGGATAGCGTCTCTGAAATCGTCGTTTCGGCCACCGGCATTCCGACACCAGCGGCACAAATTGGCGCCTCGGTTGACGTCATCACGGCGGCAGAGCTGGAAGCCAAACAAATCACCTTGCTGCAAGATGCGCTGGCCAGTGTTGCTGGCGTTTCGGCCTATCAATCGGGCGGGCCAGGCTCGACCTCGAATGTTTTCTTGCGCGGCATGACCGGCAAATATTCCGGCGTCTATATTGATGGCGTACAAATTAACGACCCGGCCAGCCAGCAAGCGGCTTGGGCCTATCTGCCAACTCACGGCCTTGAGCGCGTCGAAGTGCTGCGCGGCACGCAAGGCGTGTTGTATGGCAGTGAAGCGATTGGCGGGGCGATTAGCATGTTCACCGCTGTCGGGGGTCAACAAGACCACCGCGTCGATGTGCAAAGCGGCTCGTTTGGCACCCATGCGCTGGCCTTAACCGGTAAAGGCGAGGTTGACGGGCTGGCTTATGGGTTTGCTGTGCGCCAGTCTGAATCGGATGGCATTTCAGCCGCCAATGAGACCAATGGCAATACAGAAGATGACGGTTATGAAAGCCTGACAGCGCGTGGGCGCGCGGTTTTTGAGCTTTCCGAAAACCTGTCTGTCGATTTGGCCATGCGCTCAGTAAGCAGCGAAGTGGATACGGATGGCGGCTTTTCGACACCGGCTGACGATCTTGATAATTACATTGATTTCGACGCCATTGGTGGGCGTTTGAGTGTGGTTTATGTAACCGACAATGCCCGCCACGAAGTGGCGCACGGGCGCAGTGAGGATGAGAGCACATCGTTTGGCTATAGCGTCATGACCACGCGCGGCGAGCGCGAAGTGTCGTCCTATCGCGGCATTTTTGCGCTGTCTGACGCGGTGCAATTGCTGGTCGGGGTTGAGCAAGAAGAAGAGACTTATATCACTGGTTCAGACACTTATGAGACACAGACCGATGCCACGCTCTTGCTGATGCAGTTCAGCGATGAAAACGGCTTCAGCTCGTCTTTCGCGGTGCGCCAAGACGACAATGACGTTTTCGGCGAATACGACACATATCGTGTGGCGTTGAAGAAAATGTATCAAAGCGTCGGCTTTCGCGGCAGCTATGGCACTGGCTTTCGCGCTCCGAGCCTGTATGAAATGTTCGGCACCAGCGTTTATTGCGCCGATGGCGTCTGCGGCAATGGCGACCTCGAGCCGGAAGAAAGCCGTGGCTATGATGTCGCGGTTATTTTCACCCCGTCAGATAATCTGATGGTCGAGTTGGCGCGGTTTGACATCACGGTCAGCGACTTTATCAAATATGGCGAAGTTGCGCCGATTGACCCGAATGATGCCTGCATCGCCGCCAATAGCTATCCGTCTTTCACCGCCTCTAAATGCGGTCGATATGAGCAATCAGACGGTGACAGTCAATCGAGCGGCTATGAGCTGCGGCTTGATTATCAGGCCAGCGCGGGGCTTACAGTATCAGCCAATTACACCAAATTGGATGCCGAGAAAGAAGATGGTAGCCGCGACATTCGCCGCCCTGAGTATACGCTGAATGTGAACCTCGATTATGCCGCCTCCGATGCCCTGCACCTAGGCGCGCAATTGCGTATCGTGCAAAACATCACCGACACAGATTTTGCCGCTTTTCCAAATGTCGATGTGGCACTGGATGATTATACGCTCCTCAACCTGCGGGCTGCTTATCAGCTATCTGATGCCGGCAAGATTTACGCGCGGCTCGAAAATGCGTTGGATGATGATTATGAGATGGCTTTGGGCTATGGCACGCCGGGGCGTGCGGTCTATGTCGGCGCGGCCTACAGCTTCTAGTCTGAGGCCGGTTAATATGCCATGATTTCGGCATGATTCAGGTCACGGACATGGTTACAGTTAAACCCAGCGCGGCACTTTTGGGTGTGGCGCTGGGTGTTTTTTTAGCAGGAGGCTTGGAGGCTGATGCTTGAACTGTCGGATATAAGCTATCAGCAGGGCAGCCTGTCGATTTTGCGGCAAGCTAGTTGCGCTTTTCAAATTGGCAAAATCACCGCCTTGGTCGGCCCCAATGGGGCGGGCAAAACCAGCCTGCTGAAAATCGCCGCTGGGTTGGTGGTGCCCGATCGCGGCGCGATCAGCCTCGGGCCGCTATCTGAAGACGGTCGTGCGGCATTTGCTGACCGCCTGACACGGGCGCAACAAATCGCCTATCTACCACAATTCCAGCCGTTGGCATGGCCGATGGCGTGCCGCGATATTGTCGCTTTGGGGCGGTTGCCGCATAAGTCGGATTTCGCGGCATTGGATGGCGACGATGAGGCACAGATTGACCGCGCCATGGCGCGCTGTCGGGTCACGTCATTTGCCGACCGTGCGATTGACCAGCTTTCCGGTGGCGAGCAGGCGCGAGTGCTGATGGCGCGTTTACTGGCCTCTGCACCCAATGTGTATTTACTCGACGAACCGATTCAGTCGCTCGACCCGTCAGCGCAATTAACCCTGATGTCGCTGATGCGCGAAGAAGCGGATAATGGCAAGACGGTGGTTATGGTGTTGCATGACCTCAACCTGGCGGCGCGTTTTTGCGACCATGTGATTGCCTTGCAAGCCGGCGCGGTGGCTTTTGAGGGAACACCGAAGCAGGTCTTTACCTCGTCTAATTTGCGCCCTATTTTCAATGTGGAAATGGATCAGGTCGATGGCCCGCATGGCATGATGATGCAAGCGGCATCGGGCGCAGAAGATGATAATAGCGGAGGCTCGCATGACGCGGCTTAAAATTGACGCAGTGAGCAAACAGTTTGGCTCTTTGACGGCATTGGATAATGTCAGCCTGTCGCTGGAAGCAGGCCACTCGCTGGCTTTGATTGGTCCGACGGCGGTGGGCAAATCCGTCTTGCTGAAATTGATTGTCGGGCTTTATGGCTCCGAGCAAGGGCGTCTGCTAATCGATGGCGAAGCGGTGGGCGATAGTGGCGTGCGCAGTGACGCGATGAACGCCCGCATTGGCATGTTGTTCCAGCAAAATGCGCTGTTTGACAGCCTGCCCGTATGGGAAAATATCGCCTTCCGGCCGATTGCCTATGGCATGGCGCGCGACGAAGCCCGCGCCTTGGCTGAGACCATGTTGCCATCGGTCGGCTTGCCGGTGACGACAGCGGATTTATATCCGGCTGATTTATCCGGCGGCATGCAAAAGCGCGTTGGCTTTGCCCGCGCCATTGCCACCAAGCCGGATATTCTGCTGCTCGACAACCCCACCGCTGGCCTTGACCCGATTTTGGCAGCCCGCGTTGACCGGATGATTAGCAGCATGGCGCGTGAAAGCGGCGCCTGTGTGATTTCAGTGACCGGCAATATGGTCGGCATTACCGAGGCCTATGACGAAATCGCCGTCTTGCATGACGGTGTGTTGCGCTGGCATGGCGCCGCCAAAGCGGCCGAGACAGATGATAATGCGTGGCTGCGCCAATTACTTGCCGGCTCGCGCGACGGGCCTATTTCTACTATTAGCAATGCAGCTTAAGGAGACAGCATCATGTTTGGGCTAAAACAAAAACCACAAATGCCAACGCCTGATACCGCTTTGCCGGGGCGCGATATGCAGATGCCGGTGACGGCGATGCATTTTGTTCTCGGCACCCCTATGCAGGCACCATGGCCGGAGGGCATGGCGGTGGCGATGTTCGGGCTTGGGTGTTTTTGGGGCGCGGAACGCAAATTCTGGCAGCTCGACGGCGTCTATTCAACGCAAGTCGGTTATGCCGCAGGCTTCACACCAAACCCGATCTATGAAGAAGTATGTAGCGGCGGCACTGGCCATAATGAGATCGTGCAAGTGGTCTATGACGCGCAAAAGGTCTCATTTGAGGCGCTGTTGTCGCTGTTTTGGGAAAGCCATAACCCGACGCAAGGCATGCGTCAGGGCAATGATGTCGGCACCCAATATCGCAGCGGCATTTACTGCTTCGACGCGGCACAAAAAGCCAGCGCCGACGCCTCGCGCGCGATGTATCAAGACAAACTAGACGCCGCCGGTTATGGCGAGATCACCACTGAGATTATCGACGCGCCCGCCTTCTATTATGCCGAAGATTATCATCAGCAATATCTCGGCAAAAACCCGAATGGCTATTGCGGCCTCGGCGGCACCGGCGTGTCATGTCCGGTTGGTGTGCCCGCCGAATAAAACCGCTTAGACTTAATAGCTCTTTTTCAGGCTCAGCATGAAGCGACGACCTTCACCTGGGAAGTAGCGATTATCGCCGAACCATTTATCGGCGCGGGTGGCGTAGTCTTCGTCGAGGATGTTTTGCACCTGCACCTGCAACTGTGCCTGCGCCCCCATATCGTAATCGAAGGTTAGGTCGAACAAGTCATGGCCTTCATATTCAGCGGTGTTTGAGGCATCCATATAATACTCACCGACATGGTGCCAGCTCAGGGCTGTCGTTAGGCTCGCCGTGGTGGCGTGAGACAAGGTGGCATTGGCCAAGGTTTTTGGCGCGCCGTCCACTTGGTCGCCATCGGTGATGGTCTCCAGCGCATTGCCGCCGCTGACGTCGCGGTTAAAAGCATATTCGTGATTGGCCCAGGTCATATTGGCGTCCAGCGTGGTGTCTTGATTGATGGCCCAGAGCAGTTCCACTTCCAGACCTTCATGTTCGGTCTCGCCATTGCTTTCGTAATAATCATTACCGTCGCGGAAGTGATGATTTTTCTTCTTCATCACATAGGCAGAGATTTCATAAGAAAGTGAGGCCGAGGCGGCGCGGTAGCCGATTTCCAAACTGTCCAAGGTTTCGCTGTCAATGTCGTTGATTTCTGGCACTGACCCGTCTTTGTTTTTATCACGCAGGCGATACAAATCAGCGGTTTGCGGTGCCCGTGCAGAACGCGCGAGATTGGCAAACAGACGACGATTGTCAGACAATTTGTGCAACACACCCAATTTTGGCGACACATCGGTGAAATCATCAGAACGATTGGCCGGACGATATAGTTTGCCTTGCAAGCCATCATCGGTGTTGTTGGTGTAGTCGTAATCGGTGAACTCAACCCGCACGCCCGTTGTTACGTCGGTTTTGTCGCTCACCGCCCAAACAGCATGGACATAAGGCGCGATGACCAGTGCATCGACGTCATAGTCATAATGTGTGCCCTGCGCATAATCGATGAATTGGGCACCATCAGCGGCGCTTTTGCCGAATTGATATTTATCAGCGCCGCTTTGCACTTCGGTCAATTCGCCTTGGGTGAAATCCGTATCAATGCCGACATCATAGGTCACATTGCCGGTTGCGCGGTGGTAATTGACCAGCAGGCCGACGCTGTCATGGGCGTTTTCTTCCACTGAGGTTTTGGCGGTGCCGGGCAGGAAGTGCATTTTGAATTCCATTTCATTGGACCGCGCATAAGGCGTCAATGTCAGGGTGGCACCATCGTCTAAGGCTTGCGAGATACGCAGATAACTGCGGAACGAGCGGGAGTCGCGATAGGCGTCTGGGTTTGCATTGCTTTTCACCAGCGTTGCGTCTTCATAGGCTTCGACGTCGCCATCGGTTTCAATGTAACCGGCGGTTTCTTGGTTCAAATTCATGCCGGTCAGGGAGAAGCGATAATCGCGATTGTTGTTTTTCCATTCGGTTTCGAGACGCAGTTTTTGCTGTTCAAAACCAGACTGGGCACGGAAGCCTTCCTCATCGCCGGTCAAAGAAATAGAGCTGCGGGCGCCAAAGCCGTCGTTCAAACGACTGACTTCGCTTTCCAGCGCATAGCGGCCATAAGAGCCAGCGGCGATGCGGTTAATGGTTTGGTCTTTGGTAATCGGGGCTGACACGAAGTTGATCATGCCGTGCAGAGCGTTGGAGCCATAAAGCGCGCTGCCGGGGCCGCGCACCACTTCAACACGACCGCTTTGCGATGGCATGGCATCAAGCAGGGCGTTGACATTGGCAAAGGCTGGCGCCCGCATAGAAATGCCGTCTTCCAGATAAAGGAACGAACCAGCACCGGCGCCACCGGTCAGGATAGGCGAGCGGATCGAGGTCAGGTGTTCTTGGCTACTGCCGCGATTAATGTAGACACCAGGCGCGCGATTGAGCAATTCAACCGGATAGAGATTGGCGGTTTCGGCAGGGTCGAGCAGGCTGACATTGCCAGCATGATCAAAACGCGATGTGTCACCGCGGGTGGTGGTGACAACCACTTCATCGACCAAATAGTTAGCCTCTTGCGCTAGTGATGGGGTGATGGCCGTGGTGCTTAAAAGGGTGGCCGAAAAAAGAGGCGCGATAAACGCTTTGCGGTTCCAATGATTCATTAATCTCTCCCGAATGAATATGATGTATTTTACTAGGCTGTCCCGATACGCAACAGATCGAGGACGCGAATTAAACCGATTGGTTTAGGGTGTTCGTCATCCGTGTCACGGACAAACAGACACTGGATTTTATTCTCATTCATAATGTGCAACGCCTCTGCCGTCAGCTTCGAGCTTTCAATCGTCAGAGGGTTTGGTGTCATGATGTCGCCGACTTTTTTACTCAGCAGATCAGCTGACATGTGACGGCGCAAGTCACCATCGGTGACAATGCCGATCAGCCCGCCTTGCGGATTAATCACCGCGAGGCTGCCAAAGCCTTTTTCGGTCATTGTCAGCAGCGCTTCATCCATCAGCGTGTCGGGGGTGATGAGTGGCAGATCATCGCCTTTGTGCATCACATCTTTGACCATCGATAGGCTGGCGCCGAGCTTGCCGCCAGGATGGAAGTTTTTGAAATCTGACGGGCCAAAATTGCGCCGCTCAAGCAGCGCCACGGCCAAGGCGTCGCCAAGCGCCAATTGCATGGTGGTTGAGGTTGTTGGGGCCAAGCCATTGGGGCAGGCTTCCTCGGTTTTCGGCAGGGTCAGGCAAATATCAGCGCTGGAGCCTAAAAGACTATCCGGATTGGAGGTGATGGCGATGAGCGGAATATTGAACCGGCGGGCATAGGTCAGCAGGCCGCCCAGCTCGCTGGTGCCGCCCGACCATGACAGGGCCAGAATAACGTCATTGGTGGTAATCATGCCCAAATCGCCATGGCTGGCTTCGGCCGGATGGACAAATTGCGCCGGTGTACCGGTTGAGGCCATGGTGGCGGTAATTTTATTGGCAATGTGACCGCTTTTGCCCATGCCAGACACGATGACCCGATGCTCGGCCTTGGCCAGCATATCCACCGCCGCTGTAATCTCGTCGCCAATACTCTCGGCTAACTTCTGAAGGCCAGCGGCCTCTGTCTTCAGCGTATTGCGCGCTGATGTCAGTGCGTCATTTTTCATGCGGTACTCCTATGGCTCGTTACTATGCTGGGTTAGCCAAAGTTTTCAAGTATTAGCTGCAGTTTCCTCCGCAATTCTGCTGTTTTTTCGCGGTCCTTGCTCAGCCCATAGGCAACATTGGCGGCCAGTAAGCCATCTGGCATGCCACAATCAAACCGCGTGCCTTGAAAGGCAAAGCCATAGACAGAAACATCGCCCATTAAGTCGGCAATGGCGTCGGTGATTTGAATTTCATTGCCAGCCCCCTTTTTGAAGGCTGACAGTGTTGCAAAAATTTCCGGCTGCAAAATATAGCGGCCAATAATTGCCAATTGCGAGGGGGCGGTCTCTGGCGACGGCTTTTCGACCAGACCGGTGACATCAATCACCGCGCCGTTTTGCCTGCCCGAGGCGATGATGCCGTATTTCTGTGTATCTTCGGGCGGCACGGTTTCAACCGCCACCATATTACCACCTGTGCCACGATAGGCTTGTAGCATTTGCTGCAGGCAGCCGGTTTCATGGTGCACCAAATCATCGACCAAGATGACGGCAAATGGCTCGTTACCGACCAATTCGCGGGCGCACCAAATGGCGTGGCCGAGGCCGAGCGGTTCGGCTTGCTCGACTTCATCAATCTTGGCGCCATCGGGCAGGCCGGCTTTTAACAATTCCAAGGCGGCTTGATTATCGCGGGCGCTGAGGTTTTCCTGCAAATGCGGGGCCGGGTCGAAATGCGCCGCCACCGCGCTTTTATGCGGCGAGGTGACAAAAATGAAATGCTCAAACCCTGCCTCAGCCGCTTCTTCAACAGCCCATTGGATCAGCGGCCGGTCAGCCACCGGCAGCAGTTCTTTGGCCACCGCCTTGGTGGCTGGCAAAAAGCGTGCGCCAAGACCGGCGACAGGAAACACAACTTTTGTTGGTCTTTGGTTCATAGAGGCGGCTCCAAACGCGCATTAATGCAGGTGCTAGCCTGACGGAATCGGTTATAGTGAGCCTAATTCGCAGGCCCCATAGGCCAAGCCCCAGCCCGTAAGGAGTGCATTTTGTCGGCACTAAAATCAATTAATTTCGTATTTTTTGCTGTGTGCTTTATCGTCACATCTATTGTTGCGCCAGCCGCCAGCGCGGTGCAACAACAGGGCGCCGATCCGGCCTTTGAGCAGTTTCTTGATGAAGTGCGCGTGCAGGCGCGGGAAAACGGTATTCGCCCAGAAATCATCGCGGCGCTGGATGGCTTGCAGCCGCATCCTGATGTGCAGCGTTTGGCCGCCTATCAGCCTGAATATGTGAAGCCGATATGGGCTTATCTCGACCATCTCATCACCGAGCGGCGCTTGCAGCTGGGGCAGGAAAAGCTGCTGGTCGAAGCCGATATTTTGAACCAGCTCGAGGCGCAATATGGCGTACCGCGTGGCATTTTGGTGGCGATTTGGGGGGTTGAGACCAATTACGGCAGCAATCGCGGCAGTTTCCCGATTTTGCAGGCGCTGGCGACGCTGGGCTATAAAGGCAAGCGGGCCAAATTTGGCCGCCAGCAATTACTCGCGGCGCTGGAAATTCTGCAATCGGGCAATGTCCAATTAGCTGACTTTAAGGGCAGTTGGGCGGGTGCTATGGGGCATACGCAATTTATCCCGACTACCTATCTCGGCTATGCCGCTGACGGCACCAATGACGGCATCCGCAACATTTGGACAGAACCGCATGATGCGCTGGCTTCGGCGGCGAATTATCTGAAAATATCCGGTTGGCAGCGCGGCCTGGCATGGGGGTTTGAGGTCCGCGTGCCGGGCGATTTTGACTTCCGGCTGGCCGATTTGAAGAAATTACAGACGCCGGATTTCTGGCGCCGCCAAGGGGTTGAAGGGATCAGCCAAGAGATTATCGACGAGCTGGGCGAGATGGCGGTGTTTGCCCCCAGCGGTTTGCGCGGGCCAGTGTTTCTGGTGACCGCTAATTTCAAAGCCCTGCTGCGT